>CBDDSA010000301.1:0-3161 GCA_965233185.1 uncultured bacterium | reverse complement strand
ACTTCTCCGGCGGCGAGAAGGCGCGGCTCGCGCTCGCGGTGCTGGTGTGGCAGCGGCCGAACCTGCTGCTGCTCGATGTGCCGACCAACCACCTCGACCTGGAGACGCGCGAGGCGCTCACGGTGGCGCTGGCGCAGTTCGAGGGCACGCTGGTGCTCGTCTCGCACGACCGGCACCTGCTGCGCGCCACCACCGAGCAGCTCCTGATCGTCGCCGCCGGCGGCGTTCGCGCCTTCGACGGCGACCTCGACGACTACCGCGAGTCGCTGCTGAAGGTGAAGCCCGCCAAGCCCGAGCCGGTCAAGCCTGTCAAAGCGCCGAAGCTCGAGTCGAAGCGTCCCGACGAAAAACGGATCAAGCGGCTCGAAGAGAAGATGGCGAAGCTGAACGCGCGGAAAGCCGAGATCGACCGGCAGCTCGGCGACCCGGCGACCTACCAGGACGGCGAGGCGGTGAAGAAGCTGCTCATCGACCAGGCCTACGTGGCGAAGGAGCTCGAGGAGCTCGAGGCGCAGTGGCTCGCGCTGATATGAACCGCCAGGCGATCAGCGCGGCGGCGAGGAGCCACGCCATGGCGGCGCCGGCCTCGCGCAGCGTGCTGCGCAGCGCGGCCGGGCCGGGCGCGACCAGCATCAGGCCGGCTCCGAGGACGGCGAGCAGCACGCCCGCCAGGGCGGCGAGCCGCACGCTCCGGTAGCACCACCAGACGATGAAGGCGGTGCCGAGCACCGTGCTGGCGTGCTGCAGCACGTTGATGCCCTGCCAGGCGTACGAGTGGGCGAGCGCATCCCAGCCGAGGTGCGTCAGCGCGCCGACGAGGAGCGAGACAAGGACGGCGTGCCACGGTGCTTTGGGCAGCCTGCCGCGCCAGAGCAGGTGATAGGAGATGTACATGAGAAAGCCCAGCGGCAGGCAGAACCAGAGAAGTCCGGCCGCGCTGTGGCTGTCGGCGCGAGCCAGGCCGGGCACGAGGTACCACGCGTCGGGCACCATGCTGCCGATCACCAGGGCGGAAGTCACGCCGAAGCGCCCCATCGGGCGGATGAGGGGCAGCACGGCGGCGGGATGGGCAAACGGATACGGCACCGCCGCATGCTAGGGGGCTTGCATGAAGCCGCGGTCTCCCGGCCCATAGTCCGCCTGTACACTTTCTGTCGTGAGGCTTTCGGACACCCGCTTTCTCCTCGCCCTGACCGCCGCGGCCGCGCCGGTGGCGGGGCACGCGTACGGCCAGTACTGGCACGGGTTGCTCGTGTTTTTCGTGATCGTTCCCATCCTGGATCTCTTCCTCGGCCGCGGCACGGCGAGCGCCGCCGCCGAAGAGATGCGGCGCCTGGAGACGAGCGTGCTCTTCCGGGCAATCCTGTACGCCTGGGTGCCGCTGCAGCTCGGCCTCATCCTCTGGGGCTCTGCCTTGATCGGAAAGCTGGAGGGCGCGGACGCCGTCCTGTTCACCCTGTCCGTCGGGCTTGCGACCGGCGCCACCGGGATCACCATCGCGCACGAGCTCGGCCACAAGCGCCCGGCGCTCGAGCGCTTCCTCTCGCGGCTGCTGCTGGTGACGGTGAGCTACGGCCATTTCACCGTAGAGCATAACCGCGGCCACCACGTGCGTGTCGCCACGCCCGAGGACCCGGCGAGCGCGCGCTACGGGGAGGGCTTCTGGCGCTTCCTGCCGCGCACGCTGGCAGGGTCTTTCAGGGACTCCCTGAAGATCGACAAGGAAGAAGTGATCCGTGTCTGGGCCGCAACCTTCGCCGTGGCGGCGACGCTCGGCCTCGCCTTCGGCCCGCGGGCGGTGGCGTTCTTCTTCGGCCAGAGCGCGATGGCGGTGATGCTCCTCGAGGCGGTGAACTACATCGAGCACTATGGACTGGAAAGGAAGAAGCTTGCCGACGGCCGCTACGAGCGGCCGGCTGCGCGCCATGCGTGGGACGCCTACGAGAGGCTCAGCAACTGCTTCCTCGTCCACCTGCAGCGCCACGCCGACCACCACCTCAACCCCATGCGGCCTTACGCGGCGCTGCAGCCGCAGGCCGAGAGCCCGAAGCTGCCGACCGGCTACGCCGGCATGGTTCCCATCGCGCTGCTGCCCCCGCTATGGTTCGCCGTCATGAATCCGCGCGTGCCGCGCGGATAATCGGGATGGTCCTGGCGCTCGTCGCGCTCGTCGCGGCGCTGAACTGGATCGTCCAGGCGGCGCGCAAGCCGAGCGAGGCGCTGTTCCCCTTCGATGCCTTCGTCAAGACCCCGGCCGAGACGTGGGACGAGTACGGCTATCTCTTCCGCGTGCACGCCACGGCCGCCGTGCCGGCGGAGCTGCTCGCCGCGCTCGCGCAGGTGGAAAGCGCCGGCAACCCGGCGGCGCGCACCTACTGGCGCTGGCGCCTCGGCTGGAACCCGATCGAGGTCTACCGCCCCGCGTCCAGCGCGGTCGGCATGTACCAGATCACCGACGCGAGGTTCGAGGACGCGAAGCGCCTGTGCATCCACCGCCACACGCGCGTCGAGGCGGGCGCCTGGTACGACCCGCGCACCTGCTGGTTCAACGCCTTCTATTTCCGCGTCGTGCCGAGCCACGCCATCGAGATGACCGCGGCGTTTCTCGACGCAAGCGTTTCTTCCGTAAAAGGGTCTTTGAAGGAGAAGCAGGATCTCGCAGCAGTCATTCATCTGTGCGGCGCCACGGCCGGGGAGGCGTTCGCGCGCCGGGGCTTCCGGCCCGCGCCCGGGCAGCGCTGCGGCGAGCACGACCTGCGCGCGTATCTTTCCAGGGTCAATGCGTTCCAGCGTGAATTCGGAAAGCTTTCCGACCATTGAAAGGCTGAAGCTGCGCTATGCGCAGAACGAGCGCGCCGTGGCGCTCGCCTTCTTCGCCGCCGGCTTCGTCTTCGACATCCTCACCGTCGGGCGCATCGACGCCTGGTTCACCATCGCGCAGCAGGCGGCCTACCTCGCCGTGATCGGCTTCGCGCTGACCCAGATTCTGCTGGAGGAGGGTGCGCCGCCACGCGAAGGCGGGTGGTTCCGCTGGCGCAGCGCGGTCGTGCACTTCCTGCTCGGCGCGCTGCTCAACCTGTACGCCATCTTCTTCTTCAAGAGCTCGTCGCTGCTGGTGTCGTTCTCCTTCCTCGCTTTCCTGCTGCTGCTCGTGCTCGCCA
>CBDDSA010000300.1:0-3678 GCA_965233185.1 uncultured bacterium | reverse complement strand
CTCTTCAAGTCGATGGCAGGTGGCCTGGACATCGCCCACGTGCCGTACAAGGGCACGGCGCCGGCGCTCGCCGACCTCCTCGGCGGGCAGGTGGACCTGATGTTCGACAACCTCGGCGTATCGCTGCCCCACGTGCGCTCGGGCAAGCTGAAGGCGCTCGGCGTGGCGAGCGCCAAGCGCTTCCCCGGGCTGCCCGAGGTGCCGGCGCTGGCCGAGAGCCTGCCCGGTTTCGAGGCGGTCGCCTGGTTCGGCATCGTGGCGCCGCCCGGCACCCCGCCGGCCATCGCGCAGAAGGTATCCGCCGGCGTGGCCGAAGCCTTGCAGCAGCCCGAAGTCCTGAAGCGACTGAGCGATCTGTCCGCCGAGCCCATGGGCCTCACCCCGGCGCAGACTGCCGATTACATGAAGCGCGAGACCGAGCGCTGGGCCTCGGTCATCCGCACTGCCGGAGTCCGATTGGATTGACATGCGCGCACTCATCGTAGGTCTGTGTTTTCTCGCGGGTCATGCCTTTGCCGCGGAGTTCGAGCCCTATTCCGGGCAGCCGGGAAAGGATGTCATCTGGGTGCCCACGCCGCCGGAGCTGGTGGAGAAGATGCTCGACATGGCGCGCGTCACGGCGAAGGACTACGTCGTCGACCTGGGCTCGGGCGACGGCCGCAACGTGATCGCCGCGGCCAAGCGCGGCGCGCAGGCGCTCGGCGTCGAGTACAACCCGGACATGGTGGCGCTGTCGCAGCGCATCGCGGCGCGCGAAGGCGTGGCCGACCGGGCGAGGTTCGTGCAGGGCGACATGTTCGAGGCGGACATCTCGCGCGCCACGGTGCTCGCCTTGTTCCTCCTGCCGGACAACATGCGCAAGCTCAAGTCCAAGTTCCTCGGCCTGCGCCCCGGCTCGCGCATCGTGACCAACGGCTACGAGATCGACGGCTGGGAACCCGAGGAAACCGGCAAGCTCGGCGGCACCTGCACCAGCTGGTGCACCGCCTACCTTTATGTCGTCCCGGCCAAGGTGGCGGGCACCTGGCGCCTGCCCGAGGGCGATCTGCACCTGGAGCAGGACTTCCGCAGGCTGAGCGGTACCCTGACCGCCAACGGGCAGAGCGTGCCGATCGCGCATGCGCGGCTTTCAGGCCAGCGCATCACCTTCACCGCGGGCATGAACCGCTACGAGGGCCGGGTCAAGGGCCGCGAGATGAGCGGCACCGTCAAGGGCCGCAGCGCGGGCCACTGGAAGGCGGTGCGCGCTTCGTGATCATCGACGTCCACGGTCACTACACGACCGAGCCGGCGGCGCTGCAGCAGTTCCGCGACCGGCAGCTCGCCGGCCTCGCCGACGCGGCGCGCCGGCCGGCTTCCGCCGAGCTGGGCATCGCCGACGAGGTGCTGGTGCAAAGCGTGCAGCCGCAGCTCAAGCTGCAGAAGGAGCGCGGCGGCGACCTCACCGTGTTCTCGCCGCGCGCTTCGGGCATGGCGCACCACGTGGGCAGCGCGGCGGTGAGCCTCGAGTGGGCGCGCCTGTGCAACGACCTCATCCACCGCATCTGCCGGCTGCTGCCCGACAATTTCGCCGGCGTCGGCCAGCTGCCGCAGTTTCCCGGCGTCGAGCCGCAGCAGTGCATCCCCGAGCTCGAGCGCATGGTGAAGGAGCTGGGCTTCGTCGGCGTCAACCTGAACCCCGATCCGTCGGGCGGCTACTGGACCGACCCGCCCCTCACCGACCGCTGGTGGTATCCGCTGTACGAGAAGCTGTGCGAGCTGGAAGTGCCCGCGATGGTCCACGTGTCCTCGTCGTGCAATCCGGCGTTCCATGCCACCGGCGCGCATTACATCAATGCCGACACCACGGCGTTCATGCAGCTCATCCAGGGCGACCTGTTCAGGGACTTTCCCACGCTGAAGCTGGTCATCCCGCACGGCGGCGGCGCGGTGCCGTTCCACTGGGGACGCTACCGCGGCCTCGCGCAGGAGATGAAGCGCCCGCTGCTCGGCGAGCACCTGCTGAAGAACGTGTTCTTCGATACCTGCGTGTACCACCTGCCGGGCATCGAGCTGCTGACCAAGGTGATCCCGGTCGACAATATCCTGTTCGCCTCGGAGATGGTCGGCGCCGTGAAGGGCATCGACCCGGAGACCGGCCACTACTACGACGATACCAAGCGCTACATCGACCAGGTGAAAACGCTGAGCGCGGACCAGCGCACCAAGATCTTCGAAAGCAACGCGCGCCGCGTCTATCCTCGGCTGGATGCGCTGCTCAGGAAGCGGAAGCCGTAGCGGCGCGCGCCCGGAGAGCTGAACGGCAACAGGCGCCGCCCGCAGCGCAGCAGGGCGGCGTAGCCGACCGGCTGCGAGCCGCTGCGCCTGGCCGAGCGCAGCGAGGCGCGGTTGCTGAGGTGTACGAAGCTCATCGTGAACTGCCGGTCGCGGCGGAACAGCGGCGCATCGGCCAGCGCATTGAGCGCGTGCGCGATGCGCCGCCCGCGATAAGCCGGCCGCACGAACTTCTTGTAGGAGTAGCGCCCGGCGGGATCGAAATCCACCTGCACGCCCCCGGTGTGCGGCGCCGGGTCGAAGGCGAGCCACACGTAGCCCGCCAGCTTCGCGCCGTCGAGCGCGCCCAGGCATACATCACCGCGGGCCAGCGCAGCCCGCACTTGCTCCGGCCGCAGCTCCAGGCCGGGGTCGCTGCACCAGGCGAGCAGCTCCGGCTCCCGCAGCGCGCGCAGCGTCAGGGTAGAGCCAGTGCCGCGCTGCAGCGTCTGGCGCGCGGCGCCAAACGGCCGCACCAGGACGCAGCACAGCTCCAGCTGGAGATGGGGTCGCACCCTTTGCGGTACGCAAGTGTCGTACCGCGGCGCGCCGGCGGTACACTCGCGCCATGCGCATTCTCGAAATTCCGCAGCGTCCCGATCCGCGGCTGGTCGCGGCGTTCGCGAAGATGGTCACGCCGCACCTCTCGGACAGCATGGAGCGCCTGTATGCCGGCGGGCCGCAGCTGCGCCCGATGTACAAGGGCGGCACGCTCGCCGGACCGGCATTCACCGTGAAGACCGCGCCCGGCGACAACCTGCTGGTGCACAAGGCGCTCGACATGGCGCAGGCCGGCGACGTTATCGTGGTGGATGCCGGCGGCTTCGCCGACCACGCCATCATCGGCGAGCTCATGGCGGCGCGCGCCAAGCAGCGCGGCATCGCGGGCCTGGTGATCTGGGGAGCGATCCGCGATTCGGCCGAGCTCGGCGCCTCCAGCTATCCGGTGTTCGCCTGCGCGGTCACGCACCGCGGGCCGTACAAGAACGGCCCCGGCGAGATCAACGTGCCGATCCTCATGGGCGGCATGCCGGTGCAGCCCGGCGACATCATCGTGGGCGACGCCGACGGGCTGATCGCCGTGCCGCAGGCGCAGGCCGAGCGCGTGCTCGCCTCGGCCAAGGCCATCCTCGAGAAGGAAACCGTGGCCATGCAGCAAATGCAGGCGGGCACCGTGGACCGCAGCTGGGTGGACAAGACGCTGAAAGAAAAGGGCTACCTGGTCTAGCTAGTCCCATACCGTCTGCGAGGATCCGCGATGCAGGTAACGGGCGTAGAGTTTGAGAGTGGTCTTGGCGCAGAGGTCGGGTGTGCTGTGGTGCTCAGAGCCCGATAGCTAGTCGGACCGGAGATCCCGCGCGCACC
>CBDDSA010000299.1:0-9615 GCA_965233185.1 uncultured bacterium | reverse complement strand
GCCTCGACCCAGCGCGTGCCGTCGGGGCGCGCCTCCTTCTTCCAGAAGGGCGCGCGCGTCTTGAGGTAGTCCATGATGAACTCGCACGCGGCGAAGGCGTCGCCGCGGTGCGCGCTCGCCACCGCCACGAGCACGATCTGCTCGGTGGGCCGCAGCTCGCCGAAGCGATGGATCACGGTGCAGTCCATCACCTGCCAGCGCGCGCGCGCCTCCTCGACGATCTTGCCGATCTCGCGCTCGGTCATGCCGGCGTAGTGCTCGAGGGTCATGGGCACCTCGCGCACCACGCCGACGAAGCTCGCCACCGCGCCGACTTTGGGATCCTTCGACAGGGCCTTCACCTCCTGGCCCAGGTCAAAGTCGGCCTCTTGGACCGAAACCTTCATCCGCCGGTCACCGGTGGAAAGAAAGCGATCTCGTCCCCGGGCTTGATGCGAGCGGTCGCGGGCACCATGTCCTGGTTCACCGCGGTGCGGACCAGCGTCTTTTCCGAAAACGCCTTCTCGTAGGCGCCGCCGCGCGATTTCAGGTGCGAGCGAAGCCCGGCCACGGAAGTGACATCGCGCGGCAGCTCGATCTCCTCCCCCGGGGTGCCGAGCTGCTCGCGCAGCGCGGCGAAGAACAGTACTTTCACTTTCACGTATAGAGCTCCGAGTACGGCAGGAAGCGCACCGTGTCGCCCTGCCGGATCGCCTGCTGCGCGGGGTTGTCCACCAGGCCGTCGGCCCAGGAGGTGGAGGTGAGCACCGCGGAATCCTGCGTCGGGTAGAGGTCCAGCCCGCCCTGCGCGTTCCATTTTACGCGCAGGAACTCGCGCCGCGCGTCGGGCTCGGGCCAGTCGAAATCCGCCCGCGCGGCGATCACCCGCGGCTCGACTTTCTCCAGGCCCTGGGTCCTCAGGAGAAAGGGACGCACGAAGATCAGGAACGTCACGAAGCTCGACACCGGATTGCCCGGCAGCCCGATGAACGAGGCATCCTTGACCGTGCCGAAGGCGAGCGGCCGGCCCGGCTTCATCGAAATTTTCCACATCAGCAGCCGGCCCTCGGCCTCCACCGCGGGCTTCACGTAGTCGGCATCGCCCACCGACACGCCGCCGGAGGTGACGATCACGTCGCATTCGGCGGCCGCCTGCCGCAGGACCTCGCGCGTGGCCTCCAGCGTGTCCGGGACGATGCCGTAGTCCCGCGTGTCGCAGCCGAACATGTCGGCGAGGCCGCGCAGCGTGAAGCGGTTGGAGTTGTAGATGCGCCCCGGGGGCAGCGGCTCGCCCGGCATGACGAGCTCATCGCCCGTGAAAAAAAGGCCCAGCCGCACCTTCCGGAACACCGGCAGCGTCTTGATTCCCACCGAGGCCGCGAGGCCGGTGTCCTGCGGCGCGAGCCGCCTGCCCGCCGGCAGGATCTCGCCGCCTTTTTTCACGTCGCTGCCGACGTAGCGGATCCACTGGCCGGGGCTTGGCCTCTTCTTCACGAGCACTTCATTGTTTTCCACCGCGGCGTGCTCCTGCATCACCACGGCATCCGCCCCGAACGGGATCGGGGCTCCGGTGAAAATGCGCGCCGCGCTGCCCGGCTCGAGCGGCTTGCCCACCGCGCCGGCCATGATCTTCTGCTTTACGGGCAGCGATTTTCCGGCCTGCAGATCGGAAAGACGGATCGCATACCCGTCCATCGCGCTGTTGTCCATGGGCGGCACATCCATGGTGGAGCGCTGCGCGCGCGCGAGCACGCGGCCGGTGGCCTCGAGCGCCGGAACCTCCTCGACCTCGCGCACCGGCCTGGCGCCGGCCATGAGCTGGGACAGCGCCTCGTCGACGCTCAGCAGGCCCTTGTTCACGCGAGCCCGAGGTGCGCCAGGACGAAGCGCGCGATCGCCGCGTCGTCGTTCAGGTCGAGCACGGGGAGGCGGGTTGCAACTTTCGCATCGGTAGCGACCGCGACGATGTGCGGGTCGTTGGGATGCAGCAGCGCCTCGCCCGGCTCGGCGCGCCACACTTCCAGCTTCGGGATGGGGGCGTGCTTGAAGCCTTCCACCAGCAGGAGGTCGCAGGGCGACAGGCGCTTCACCTGCTCCTCGAACGGCGGCTCGTGCGCACCGCGCAGCTCGTGCATCAGCACCCAGCGGCGCGACGAGGTGACCATCACCTCGGCGGCGCCGGCGTGGCGGTGGCGGTAGGAATCCTTGCCCGGCTGGTCGACGTCGAAGGTGTGGTGCGCGTGCTTGATCAGCGACACGCGCAGTCCCGTGCCGACCAAGCGCGGGATAAGTTTCTCGATCAGAGTGGTCTTGCCGCTGCCGGACCAGCCGGCGAAGCCGAAAATCTTCATGTACGCACCGAATCTACACCAGAATCATTTTCGCGCCGGCGAGGGCGAGCACCGCGGCGAGCACGCGGCGCACCAGGGGATTCGCGAAACGCCGGCTGCCGTAATCCGCGCCCAGCCAGCCGCCGACGAGCACCGCCGGCGCGAGTACCGCGACGTAGCCCGGCAGCGCTGCGTTCCCCGCCACCGATACGGCCGCCAGCCCCGCGGCGGAGTTGAGCAGGATGAAGGGCGCGGCCACCGCCGAGGTCTGCTTGGTCGCGGCCCATCCCAGCATGAGCAGCAGCGGGCTGAGGAAGATGCCGCCGCCCACGCCGGTGAGCCCCGCGAGCAGGCCCATCGCCGCGCCTGTCGCCATGGCGGCGGCAAGCGGCGGCTCGCGCAGCGCGCGCATCTCCTCCACCTTGCGTCCGCTTCGCCAGAGCTGCCAGGCGGCGTACAGCAGCACTGCGCCGACCAGCGCCTTGTACGCCTGCCCCGGCAGCGTCACCGCACCGCCCAGGTAGGCGAAGGGCATCGATAGCGCGGCGAACGGCCAGAACAGCCGCCAGCGGAAATGGCCGGCACGGTAGAACTTGTAAGTGGCAAGCGAGGACACGAGCACGTTGAGCACCAGGGCCACCGGCCGCATTTCCTGCGGCGCGAGTCCGGCGAGCGCCATGGCGGCGAGATAGGCCGACGCGCCGCCGTGGCCCACCGCGGCATAGCCGAACGCCGCCAGCAGCATGCCGGCCGCGAGCAGCGCGATGACGAAGGCGTCGGCTCCCAAGGCCTACGTTATATACCATGGAATATAGCGGCTACCTGCGCTTGAGCTCGGCGGCGAGGCGGCGCAGGTCGGCGGCCACGGCGGCCGAGGCCTTGTCCTCCATTGTCCGGAAGCGGGCGGCCAGCCTGCGGCCATATGCCGTAACGCTCGCGCCGCCGCCTTGGCGACCGCCCACCGCGGTGCTGATCACCGGCTGGCGGAAATCCGCGTTCAGCGCCTCGACCAGCTGCCAGGCGCGCCGGTAAGACATCCCCATGGCGCGCGCCGCGGCCGAGATCGACCCGGTCTGCTCAATGCGCTCGATGAGCTCGGCCTTGCCCGGGCCCAGGGCCGCTGTGCGCGCGCCCAGCACCCGCAGCGTCAATCCGCGATAACGCGTCACGGGCTCCCTGCGTTGGGGAAGAAAAGCTGCTGGCCGTCGATCTTATAGCCGGCAATCGCCTCCTGGCCATCGCGCGACACCAGCCAGTCGATGAAGGCCTGGCCGGCCTCGCGCTTCACGTGCGCATGCTTTGCCGGGCTGACGAGGATCACGCCATACTGGTTGAAAAGGCGCTGGTCGCCTTCCACGGCGACCCTCAGGTCCGCACGGTTCTTGAACGAGAGCCACGTGGCGCGGTCCGAGAGCGCGTAGCCGTTCATGGCGGCGGCGGTATTGAGCGTCGGCCCCATGCCCGAGCCGGTGTCGCGGTACCAGGGACCCTTCTCCGTCGCGATGTCCACGCCCGCCGCCTTCCACAGCTCGAGCTCGGCGAAATGCGTTCCGCTGCGATCGCCACGCGACACGAACGGCGCCTGCGCAGCCCGGATGTCCTGCAGCGCGGCAACGATGTCCTTCGTCCCGGCGACCTTCGCCGGGTCGGATTTCGGCCCGACCAGCACAAAGTCGTTGTACATCACCGGCAAGCGCCGCACCCCGTAGCCTTCGGCGACGAATTTTTCCTCGAGCGGCTGCGCGTGCACGAACACCACGTCGGCATCGCCGCGCCGGCCCATGTCGAGCGCCTGCCCCGTACCTAACGCCACGACGCGCACCTGGATGCCACTGTGCTTCTCGAACGCCGGCAGCAGCTGTCGAAACAGGCCGGATTGCTCCGTCGAGGTGGTCGACGCCACGGTAATGAACTTTTCCTGCGCGTGCGCTGGCAGTGCCAGCAGGGCGAGAAAGGCGAATCTGAAGATCAATCCCATGGTAGTTCTCCTTTGATGAAAGCCGCGGCCTCGGCCGTGTCGGGTTGCGCGAAGAAGCGCTCGACGCTCGCCCGCTCCACCAGGCGACCCTGATGGATGAACAGCACCTCGTCGCCCAGGCGGCGCGCCTGGCCGAGGTTGTGGGTCGCCATCACGATTTTGGTTCCGGAAGCGTCGAAGGCGCGGATTACGGCTTCGATCTCGCGCGTGGCGCTGGGATCGAGGCTGGCGGTCGGCTCGTCCAGGAACAGCACCTCCGGATGCAGCGCCCAGGCGCGCGCCAGGGCGAGGCGCTGCTGCTCGCCCCCGGACAGCACGCGTGCCGGCCGGTGCGCGAGGTGCGCGAGCCCGACTTCCTTGAGAGCCTCCATCGCGACTTTCCCGGCGCCCGGCATGCCGGCCGCGTCTACCGCGTAGGCGACGTTGGCGAGCGCCGAGCGCCGCAGCATGACCGGGCGCTGGAACACCATCGCCTGCCGTCCGGCGCTGCCGCTCCAGGAGACGCTGCCCGAGGTAGGCGCGAGCAGGCCGTGCATCAGGCGCATCAGCACGCTTTTCCCGGCGCCGTTGGCGCCGAGGATGATGGTGCTCGGCCCGGCCTCGAGCGCGAGGCTGAGCGGCTGGATGATGTGCCGGAAAGTGACGCCTTCCAGGCGCAGCGGCAGGATCAACCGAACCTCCGCTGCGCCGCTTCCTTCACCAGGAAGGCGGCGGCATTCAGCACGAGCACGATGGCGATCAGCACGATACCCAGGCCGAGGGCGAGCGGCAGGTCGCCCTTGGACGTCTCGAGCGCGATGGTGGTGGTCATGACGCGCGTGACCCCTTCGATGTTGCCGCCGACGATCATCACCGCGCCGACCTCCGCGCTGGCGCGTCCCAGGCCGGCGAGCACGGCGGTGAGCAGCGAAAAACGCACGTCCCACAGCACGGTAAGGGCGGCGCGCATGCCGTCCACGCCCAGCGAGCGCAGCTGCTCGTCGTACTCGCGCCAGGCGTCCTCCACGGCCTGGCGGCTGAGCGCGGCGATGATGGGCAGGATCAGAATGGTTTGCGCGACCACCATGGCGCCCGGCGTGAACAGCAGCCCGAAGCTGCCCAGCGGGCCGGCGCGCGACAGCAGCAGGTACACGGCAAGCCCCACCACCACGGGCGGCAAGCCCATCAGCGCGTTGAGCAGCACGATCACGCCGGTACGGCCCGGAAAGCGCCCCACCGCGATCGCCGCGCCCAGCGGCAGGCCTGCCAGCGTGGCGAGGGCCACCGCGGACAGGCTTACGCGCAGGCTGAGCGCGACGATGTCCCACAGCCCGGGCTGCCCAAACACCGCCAGCATGTTATGTATGATTGTGCATATAAACGCCTTTCAGCCTCTACTTTACCTAGGCCTGCGCAGTGAGTTAAATAGGCTTACGCATGCATACGAGGCTGCAGATCCAGTTCGACGCCACCTGGCTTGCCGGGCCCGGGCTGCCGCGCGAGCGCGGCAGGATGCTGCTGCGCCTGCTCGCCGAGCTCGAGCGCTCGAGCTCGCTGCGCGAGGCGGCGCGCGCCGCCGGCGTGTCCTACCGCTTTGCCTGGGGCATCCTGGGTGAAGGCGCGCGCCTGTTCGGCGCTGCGCTGGTCGACATGCAGCGCGGGCGGGGAGCCCGCCTGAGCCCGCTGGGCCGCAAGGTGCTGCTGGCGGACGAGCGGGTGCGCACGGCGCTCGGCGAGCCGATGGAGCGGCTGCGCGCGGAGATCGCGGCCATGCTGGCGCCCGCGCTGCCGCAGGCGCGGCCGCGCCTGGTCGTGCATGCGAGCCATGACCTCGCGCTTGCTTCGCTGCCATCGCTTTGCGAGCGGCAGCTCGACCTCGAGCTCGCGTTCAAGGGCTCCGACGATTGCCTGGCGTCGCTCGCGCGGGGGGAATGCGACCTCGCGGGATTCCACGTGGCCGACGCGCTGCCGCGGGCCGCAGCCGCGGCGGCGGCGCTGGGCAAGTGGCTCGACCCGCGCCGGCACGCCCTGATCCATTTCGTCACTCGCGAGCAGGGCCTCATCGTGCGCGCCGGCTCCAAGATCCGCGGCGTGCAGGACCTCGCCCGGCCGGGCGTGCGCTTCATACACCGGCAGGCCGACATGCACGACTCGGTAGCCGCCGCGGTCGCCGCCGGGCGCGCCGATGCCGGGTTCGGCCTGCGCGCCGATGCCACGCGCTTTCGCCTCGCCTTCGTGCCGCTCGCCATCGAGCGCTACTTCGTCGCATGCCAGAAGTCCGCGCTGCGCGGCCCGGCGCTGCACGCTTTCCTGGGGATCCTGAGCGGCGACACGTTCAGGGCGCATGCCGCTCGCCTGCCCGGCTACGACGCCGCGGATTCCGGCAGCCGGCACAGCATCGATGCCGCGCTCACCTGGGTGCAGCGCTTGCCCAAGGTTGTGCCCTGATCTAGACTTGCCGCGTTCCACGTCGGGATGCAGGCTCCCGGCGCCAAACCAGACGGCGGTCCGTCCAAGCTCTGCGTCACTCTCAAGGAGAGAGCATGGACGCTTCCGTCGCCTCGATCACCCCCGCCGCGCTGCGGCAATCCCTGCGGTCCGATCGTCCGCCGCTCGTCATCGACGTGCGCCGCAACGAGCGTTTCCTCGAGTCCGGCCACATGATCGACGGTGCCCTGCATCGCGATCCGGCGAAGGTGGAGAACTGGAAGAAAACGCTCCCCGCTGGAGCACAAGTCGTCGTTTACTGCGTGCACGGCCACGAGGTGAGCCAGGGCGTGGCGAAGGCGCTGGGCGCGCGCTACCTGGAAGGCGGAATCGAAGCCTGGCCAGGCCCCCACGATGGCAAGCCTACCGGGGCGGCCACGCGCTGGGTCACGCGCGAGCGGCCCAAGATCGACCGCATCGCCTGCCCCTGGCTGGTCCGCCGCTTCATCGACCCTGCAGCCGAGTTTCTCTATGTTCCGGCTCCGGACGTGGAAAAAACAGCGGCTCAAAGGCAGGCGCAGCCCTACGACATCCCGGAGGTGCGCTTCTCCCACGCAGGCGAGCGCTGCAGCTTCGATGCGTTCCTGCGCCACTACCGCCTGGAAAGCGATCCGGCGCTGCGCGAGCTGGCGCTCATCGTGCGCGGCGCGGATACCCACCGCATGGAGCTCGCGCCGCAGGCCGCCGGCCTGGCGGCCATCTCACTCGGGCTGTCGAGAAATTTTCCGGATGACCACGAGATGCTGGAGCACGGCATGCCGATGTACGACGCGCTCTACGCCTGGTGCAAGGGCGGCAAGGAGGAGATCCATACGTGGAACCCGGCCGCGTACAGGTAACGTTCCGGGAGGCGCTGGGCGTCTGGCTCAAGATCGGCTGCCTGGGATTCGGCGGGCCGGCGGGGCAGATCGCGCTGATGCACCGGATACTCGTCGACGAGAAGAAATGGGTGGAGGAGCAGCGCTACCTGCACGCGCTTAACTTCTGCATGCTGCTGCCCGGCCCGGAGGCGCAGAAGCTCGCCACCTACGTCGGCTGGCTGCTGCACGGCACGCGCGGCGGCCTGGCGGCCGGCATCTTGTTCGTGCTGCCGGGGGCGCTGGTGATGCTCGCGGTGAGCCTGCTCTATGTGCTCGGCCAAGGGATCCCGGCGGTGGAAGGCGCGCTCTTCGGCATCAAGGCCGCGGTGCTGGTGATCGTGGTGGAGGCGCTGCTGCGCATCGGCCGGCGCGGGCTGAAGACGCGGTTGCTCGTCGGCATCGCGGCCGCGGCTTTCATCGGCATCTTCTTCCTCGACCTGCCGTTTCCCCTGATCATCGTGGCGGCGGGCGCGATCGGCTTCTTCTTCACCCAGAAAACCAATGTTGCAAAGGGAAGCGGCGAACCGGCGCGCTGGCGCCAGGCGCTGAAGTTCTTCACGGTCGGCTCGCTGCTGTGGCTTGCGCCGGTGGCGCTGGTGCTGGCAATCCTCGGACCCGGCCACGTGATGGCCGACATTGCCGCGTTCTTCTCCAAGCTCGCGGTAGTGAGCTTTGGTGGCGCGTACGCCCTGCTCGCCTACATGGCCCAGCAGACGGTGGAGACCTACGGCTGGATGAGCGCCCCCGAAATGGTGGACGGCCTGGGGCTGGCAGAGACGCTGCCGGGGCCGCTCATCAAGATCACGCAGTTCGTCGGCTTCCTGGCGGCCTACCGCGACCCCGCGCCGTTCTCTCCCGTCGGCGCCGCGGTGCTCGGCTCGGCGCTGACCACCTGGGTGACCTTCGCCTTGCCGATGATGCTCATTTTCGCCGGCGCGCCGTTCATCGAGCAGCTCAGGTCAAACCAACGCCTCTCCGGGGCGCTGCAGGCGGTCACGGCCGCGGTGGTCGGGGTGATCCTCAATCTCACCGTCTGGTTCGCGCTGCACGTGCTTTTTCCGCGCGTGGAGGAGGTGCGCGCAGGTCCGCTTCGATGGTACGCGTTCGATCCTGCGTCTCTGGACTGGAAAGCCGCGGCGCTCGCAGTCGTGGCCGCCGTGCTCATGCTGCGCATGCGCCGCGGGCTGGTGGAGACAGTTGCAGTCATGGCGCTGCTCGGTATGCTGTCGCGATTCCTTCTTTGACGGGAGAGCCGATGGCGGCTTACGTGGTGGGCGAAATCGAGGTGACCGATCCGGCAGTCTACGAGGAGTACCGCAAGCAGGTGCTGGCGGTGGTGACCAAGTACGGCGGCCGCTTCATCGTGCGCGGCGGCAAGGTGGAGGGGCTCGAGGGCGGCTGGGCGCCCAAGCGCTTCGTCGCGCTGGAATTCCCGTCGATGGAGCAGGCGCGCAAATGGTACGGCTCGCCCGAGTACGCGCCGCTCATCGCGCTGCGCCAGAAAGCCTCGCGCGGCAAGCTCATCCTGGTCGAGGGCGCGTAGAAAAAAGAAGGGCGCCCATACAGGCGCCCTTCCCCGCCCCTCTCCTCCAACGTTCGTTAGCCGGGCCGGATTACGCCGCAGGCGATGCGCGCGCCGGAATTGCCGGCGGGCTGGGATTTGAAGTCGTCCGCGTCGGCGTGGATGACGATCCCGCGCCCGACGAGGCTGGTCGGGCCGCCGGCGAGCGTCACGCCCTCCAGGACATGGTCGAGCTTGGCGCGGCCGTTCTTCGCCGCCTTGAGCATCGGCAGGTCGCCGGCATGGCTTTGGCGCCCCGGCATGCCGTGCGGCCTGCTCGCCGGGTTGAAATGGCCCTTCGCGCTTGCGGCGTCCGGCGCGCTGCAGTCGCCGGCCTCGTGGATGTGGAAACCGTGCTCGCCGCCGGGCTTCAGGTTCTGCGCGAACACCACCACGCGCACCCGGTCGGCGCCCATCTGCTCGAAAGTCGCCTCGCCGAAC
>CBDDSA010000298.1:0-7894 GCA_965233185.1 uncultured bacterium | reverse complement strand
CTTCCAGGCTGCGAAGGGCAGGCTTGGCCAGGGGGACGACATCTAGGCGGCGGCAACGTAAGCCACGAAGCCGGCGACGAACTTCGCCACGCTGTCGCCCACCGCGGCGTCGGTGAGGTCGCCTTTGGCGTCGAATACGGTGCCGGCACGCGAGACCAGGAGACGCCCGCCGGCCCAGACCTCGGCGCCCAGCGTCTTGAACACCGGCAGCCACGCGCTTTGGGAAAGCACGGTGCCGAAACCGCCGGGCGAGGCGCCGGCGATCGCCACCCGCTTGCCGCGGAACACGCGCGGCACGTCGGCCGGCGGCCGCGACAGCCAGTCGATGGCGTTCTTCGCCACGCCCGGCAGGCTGTTGTTGCGCCGCCTCCTCGTCGCCGTTGTAGAGCGGAATCTCCGCAATCGACTCGATGCGCAGCTGCGCGCCTTGCGGCATGGCCGCGGCGGCCGCCCGCAGCAGCGCCGCATTGAACGAGGCGCGGCGCGTGCTGCCCGAAATGCCGACGATGATGGTCACGCCCGTTATTATGCAATTCCATGGCGCCCTTTCGCACGCAGCGGCTCATCCGCTTCTCGCATTGCGATCCCGCGGGGATCGTGTTCTTCGTCAACTTCTTCGAGATGATCTCGGGCATCGTGGAGGACTGGTTCCGGGAGGCGGTGCACCTGCCGTTCCAGACCATGCATGTGGAGCGGCGCATCGGCTTTCCGATCGTCGACACCGGCTGCGAGTTCTTCCGCCCCTGCCACCTGGGCGACACGCTGGTGCTCGAGCTCAGCGTGGCGCGCCTGGGGCGCAGCTCCATCGAGTTCGACATTCGCGGCCGGGTGGAGGAGGACGAGAAATTCCGCGCGCGCCACAAGGTGGCGCTGGTGTCGCTCGACGGGTTCAAGCCCATGGCCATCCCGGACGACATGCGCGCGAAGATGCTGCCCTACTGCGCCTGATCAGGCGAGGGTGAGCAGATCCGCGACCCGGAGGAACTCGCGCTCGGGCCGCAGCTCGCGCAGCGCCTCGATGTCGCCGTAGCCCCAGGCCACGGCGCCGAAGGCCACGCCTTCGGCGCGCGCGGCTTCCAGGTCGGTCGGCTGGTCGCCGATATAGAGCGCGGACTCTGTTTTCGCCTGGCTCTTCCTGAGCACTTTTCGCAGGCGGGCGCGCTTGCCGAAGATCGACACCCCGCACTCCAGATAGCGCACCGCCCGGGCGGCATTCCCGAGCACGTGCAGCACGTTGTCGCGCGAATTGGAGCTGACCACGCCCAGGGCGATGCCCCTGGCCTGCAGCTCGAGCAGCACGTCCGCGACGCCCTCGAAAAGGCGCACGCTCGCGCGATCCTTGCGCATGAGGCCGATGAAGTCGCGGGTCACCGCCGGCAGCTTGCGCGCCGGCATCCCCACCCGCTGCATCAGCTCGCGCGCGCCCAGGCGCCGCAGCGCCGGGACCTCTGCCGCATCCACGGCGCGAAAGCCATGCCGCGCCGCGAGCTCGTTGAACACCGACAGGAAGAACGCGAACGAGTCGGCGAGCGTGCCGTCGAAATCGAAAATCGCCAGGCTTACCGGCGGCGCCACAGCTTGTGCAGCTCGCTGGACCACAGCACGGCGCTCGCCATCGCGACGCACACCAGCCACTGGTCCAGGCCGAGCGGCACGGTGCCGAAGGCGACGTTGAGGAAGCCCACATGGACCACCGCCACCTGAAGAAGGAAGGACAGCGCCACCGCGCCCCACAGCCACGGATTGACGAACAGGTGGTGGAACGCGCTGGTGGCATCGGAGCGGGCGTTGAAGCAGTTGAACAGCTGGGCGAAGACCAGCACGGTGAAGGCCGCGGTGCGCGCGTTGTCCAGGCTGCGCGTGCCCTCGATCAGCCCGCCGGGCAGATAAAGATCCAGGGTGAGCAGCGTCACCACCGCCATCACCAGGCCGATCGCCACCACCCCCGCCCACATGCGTGCGTCGATCACGCGCTGGGTGAGCGGGCGCGGCTTGCGCGCCATCACATCCTCGGTGGCCGGGTCGACGCCCATCGCCAGCGCCGGCCCGGAATCGGTGATCAGGTTGATCCACAGGATCTGCGTGGCGAGCAGCGGCAGCACCACCGCTTCGCCGCTCCCGGTCAAGCCGATGGTGCCGGCGAGCACCACGCCGAAGAACACGGTCAGCACTTCGCCCATGTTCGAAGACAGCAGGTAGCGCAGGAACTTGCGGATGTTGGAGAACACCGCGCGCCCCTCGCGCACCGCTTCGACGATGGTGGCGAAATTGTCGTCGGCCAGGATCATCCTGGCCGCCTGGCGCGTGACCTCGGTGCCGGTGATGCCCATGGCGACGCCGATGTCGGCGGATTTCAGCGCCGGCGCGTCGTTCACGCCGTCGCCGGTCATCGCCACGATGTGGCCGTCGGCCTGCAGCGCATCGACGATGCGCAGCTTGTGCACCGGCGCCACGCGCGCATACACCGAGGTGTGGCGCACCGCCTCGGCGAAGCCCGCCGCGTCCAGCTTGTCCAGCTCGGCGCCGGAGAGCGCCGGTGCGCCGGGGGGCATGATGCCCAGGTCGGCGGCGATGCGGCTCGCAGTGCGCGGATGGTCGCCGGTGATCATGATCACGCGGATGCCCGCGCGGCGCGCCTCGCGGATGGCGAGCGCCGCCTCCTCGCGGGGCGGGTCGATGATGCCCACCGTGCCGACGAAGATGAGATCGCGCTCGAGGTCCTCGCCGGCCGGATCCTCATGCGGGCCGAGCGGGCGGTAGGCCACGGCCAGCGTGCGCAGGGCCTCGCCGGTCATGCGTTCGACGTCCGCCACGGCCCGCGCACGCAGCTCAGGCGTGAGCGGGACGACCTCCATGCCCACCCGCACGCGGGTGCAGCGCTCGAGCAGCACGTCGGGCGCGCCCTTGCTGATCAGCACGCGCTCTTCCCCGCGCTCGTGGTCGAGCTCGACGGTCGACATCATCTTGCGCTCGGAGGTGAACGCGAGCTCCGCGATGCGCTCGAAGCGCCGCTGGCGCCGCTCGGCGATGCCCAGCTTGCGCTCGGCGACGAGGAAGGCCGCTTCGGTCGGGTCGCCCTGGATTTCCCAGCGGCCGCCCGCGGCCTGGCGCAACTGCGCGTTGCCCGCGAGGCTGCCGCCGCTCAGCACCACGATCTCCTCCGCCCGCAGCGCGGCCTCGTCGGCACCGTCATCGCGTTCCAGCTCGCCTTCCGGCGCATAGCCCACCCCGGTCAGGCGCGCGCCGCCCGAGGCGGTCATGACGCGCCGCAGGGTCATCTCGGAGCGCGTCAGGGTGCCGGTCTTGTCCGAGCAGATCACCGAGGCGGAGCCCAGCGTCTCGACCGACGAAAGCGTCTTGACGATGGCGTTGCGCTTTGCCATGCGCTGCACCCCGAGCGCGAGCACCACCGACAGGATGGCGGGCAGTCCCTCGGGCACCGCCGCCACCGCGAGGGACACCCCGAGCAGCAGGACGGTGATGACGTCGGCCGCGCCGCGGATGTCGGAGATGAGCAGCAAGGTGCCCATCACCACCGCGGCGATGATCACCACCGCGACGCCCAGCATGCGCCCGATGCGCTTCACTTCCTTCTGCAGCGGGGTCGGCTCCTCCTCGGCCGCCTCGAGCATACCGGCGATCGCGCCCATCTCGGTGCGCATGCCGGTCGCGGTAATCACCGCCCGGGCCGTGCCCTGCGCCACCGCGGTGCCCTTGAACACCATGTTGAGCCGGTCGCCGAGCGTGGCGGGTCCGGGCAGGGTCGCGGGGTCCTTGAGCACCGCTTCGCTCTCGCCGGTCAGCGAGGCTTCCTGCATGCGCAGCGACGCGGCCTGCACCAGGCGCGCGTCCGCCCCCACGGCATCACCCTCGACCAGCACCAGAAGATCGCCCCGCACCAGCTGGGCGCTGGGCACGCGCTTCACCTCCCCGTCGCGCACCACGGCGGAGCTCACCGTGGTCATGCGCGCCAGCGCCGCCACGGCGCCTTCGGCTTTCGCCTCCTGCACATAGCCGAGCAGCGCGTTCAGCACCACGATGAGCGCAATGACGATCGCGTCGACCGGCCAGCCGGCGCGCCCCTCCGCCGCCCAGGCGGCAAGCGAGATGGCGATCGCGCCGAGCAGCAGGTAGATGAGCGGGTCGCGGAACTGGGCGAGAAAGCGCCGCCACGCCGGCACCGGCGGCGCCGCGTGCAGCTCGTTCGGCCCTTCCTCCGCCAGGCGGCGCGCCGCTTCCGGCGACGGCAGCCCCTGCGCGAGGTCCGTGCCCAGCGCGCGCGCGACTTCACCGGCATCGCGGAGGGAAGGATCGGCAGTCATGGAACGAGGAGGGTTATGGCGCAGTCTAACCGCCGACCATGGCCGCCCTGCGCATGCCCGCGGTGTTCTTCGGGCACGGCAACCCGATGAATGCGGTGCAGCGCAACGCGTGGACGCAGGCCTGGGGCGCGCTGGGCGCGTCCATCCCACGCCCGCGGGCGATCTTGAGCGTGTCGGCCCATTGGTATCTCTCCGGAGCCGCCGTCACCGCGCAGCCCAGGCCCAGAACGATCCACGACTTCGGTGGCTTTCCTGCGGAGCTGTACGAAAATCCAGTACCCCGCGCCCGGCGATCCGGCACTGGCCGCGCGCGTGGCGCAATTGCTGGCGCCGCTGCCGTCGCCATGGATGCGAGCTGGGGCCTGGACCATGGGACATGGTCGGTGCTAGTGCACGCATTTCCGCAGGCCGATATCCCGGTGGTGCAGCTCAGCATCGACGAGACCCGGGACGCGAGCTGGCACTATGAAACCGCGAAGAAGCTCGCCGCGCTCGGCGAAGGCGCGCGCATCGCCTCCGAGCGCCTGTGGCGTCAGTGATGCATCGCCGCGGCGCCTAGGCGCGAGGCCGAAGCGGCAGCGGATCGATCAGCGTCACCAGGTGGTAATCGCCGGTCGAGTCGAACACCTGGAGGCTGCGCAGGGCATCGATGCTGTCGTCGACGTTCATTGCGCGCGGATGCGGGATGCTGTGCTCGAGATCCACGGCGATGACCGCGAGCACGTCGCGCCCCGCGTCGTACGAAAGCCCGGTGAGGACCGCGCGGCGCGCCTGCGGCCGCCCACCGAACGCCGGCCCGACGATATCGGCGTCGATGTGCTGCGCGCTCAAGGCGGCGCATACCCGCTCGACGAACGGCTGCCACTGGCTGCGTTGCACTTTATGGAGCATCCGCTTTCCATAGCAAGAATCGCTCCTCATGCGGGGTGTTCTGCGAGCGGCGCGCTGCTCAGGGCCGGGGCGCGCGGCAGGCCGGTCACCTCGAGGATCTCGTCTTCGTTGAGCGTCTCGCGCACGAGCAGCGCCTGGACCAGCGCATCGAGCGCCTTGCGCTGCTCGTGCAGAAGGCGCCGCGCCTCGTCGTGGCAGTCGCGGATGATGCGCTGCACTTCCGCGTCGATGATGCGCGCGGTCTCCTCGCTGAAAGGCTTGTCGGCGCCGTAGCCGGGCGCGCCGCGCAGGTACGGATTGTCGCGCGGGGCAAGCTGCACCATGCCGAGCTCGTCGCTCATGCCCCAGCGCGTGACCATGTTGCGCGCGAGCTGCGTGGCCTGCTCGATGTCGCCCTCGGCGCCGGTGGTGCGGGTGCCGTAGACCTCCTCCTCGGCGGCGCGCCCGCCGAGCATGCCGACGATGCGCGCGCGCAGGTACGCTTCCGGATAGTTGTAGCGGTCGCTTTCGGGCCGCTGGTAGGTGACCCCGAGCGCCTGGCCGCGCGGCACGATGGACACGCGGTGCACCGGATCCGCGCCGGGCACGACCAGGCCGAGGATGGCGTGGCCGCTCTCGTGGTAGGCGATGCGCTCGCGGTCCTCGCGCGACAGGAGCAGCGGCCGCTCGGGTCCCAGCACGATCTTCTCCAGCGCATCCAGGAAGTCCTGCTGGCGCACCTCCGACTCGTCGCGCCGCGCCGCCAGCAGCGCCGCCTCGTTGGCGAGGTTCTTCAGGTCGGCGCCCGAGAACCCGGGCGTCGCGGCGGCGAGCTCGGCCAGCTTCACGTCCTTCGCCAGCGGCACCTTGCGCGTATGCACCACCAGGATCGCCTCGCGGCCGGCCTTGTCCGGGAGATTCACCACCACGCGGCGATCGAAGCGTCCGGGCCGCAGCAGCGCGCGGTCGAGGATGTCGGGCTGGTTCGTCGCCGCGAGCACGATGATGCCCTCGCGGCCGGTGAAGCCGTCCATCTCGGTGAGGATCTGCTGCAGCGTCTGCTCCTGCTCGCTCGCGCCGCCGATCGCCATCTGGCCGCGCGCGCGCCCGATGGCGTCGATCTCGTCGATGAAGATGATGGCCGGCGCATGCTCGCGCGCCTGCTTGAAAAGATCGCGCACGCGCGCCGCGCCCACGCCCACGATCATCTCCACGAACTCCGCCGCGCTCATGGAGAAGAACGGCACGCCCGCCTCGCCCGCGACCGCCTTGGCGAGCAGCGTCTTGCCGGTGCCGGGCGCGCCCACCAGCAGCACGCCCTTGGGCGCCGTGCCGCCCAGGCGCGTGTACTTGTCGGGCGTCTTGAGAAAGTCGACGATCTCGACCAGCTCGTTCTCCGCCTCGTCGATGCCGGCCACGTCGTCGAAGGTGATGCGGCTGTCGGCCGCCTGGTCGTAGCGGCGCGCCTTGCTCTTGCCGATGCCCATCATGCCGCCCATGCCCAGGCCGCCGCCCTGGCGCATGCGGCGCCACAGCCAGATGTAGAAGCCGATGATGAGGATCGCCGGGCCGAAGCCGAAGAGCAGCGTCGCCCAGGGGCTGCCCCCGCGGATCGGCTCCGCGCTGATCTCGACCTCGTGCTCGATCAAGAATTCCTCGAGCCCGGGATCGACGAACGCGGGCAGCTCCGTGGTGAAGGTGTCCGCGGTGCGCGGCTGCTGCGCCGGCCCGCGGGCGCTCGGCGCGCCTTTGCCGGCCTGCTCCTGCGCCGGCCAGGTCACCGCGCTTTCGAAGCGGCCCTCGATGCTCGTGCCCTGGCTGTAGATCGCGGCGACGTTGCCCTTCGCCACCTCGTCCTTGAACACCGTATACGGCACGCTGATCGGCGCGTCGCCGCCGGGGAAAAGCGAGCGCACCAGCAGATAGTTGAACAGCAGCATGGCGAGGAAGATCAGCCAAGCACGGCGCGGCGGAAGGGCCGTCTGTCCGGGTCCTGCGGCGGGCGGCGAGGGCTGGGGCGCGCCTCTCATGTCCTTCGCGAAAGCAATAAGCCGGCCTGCGGCGCCGAACGTCGACGCGCGGCTTCGCGCAACGGCGACACGCGAATCACCGATGCGGCGATGGGCGTAAAACCCGGCGCGGTGCGAGCATGCGGCTCACCATGCACCCTACCCGCCGCGTTCTTTATTTCGCTGTTTTCCTCGCCGGCTGCCTGCTGCTGCAGAGCGCGCTGGCGCGGGATGTGCCTTTCGTGCCCACGCCCGAGGCGGTGGTGGACGAAATGCTGCACCTCGCGAAGGTCGGCCCCCGGGACGTGGTCTACGACCTGGGCTCGGGCGACGGGCGCATCGTCATCGCGACGGCCAAGAAGCACGGCGCGCGTAGTTCCCGAGCGGCGCGCGGCTCAGGCGTTCTGGATCACCACCGCGCGTGAGTTGAGGTAGGTCTCGAGCGCTTCCGGGCCGCCTTTGGAGCCGTAGCCCGAGTCCTTGACGCCGCCGAAGGGCATCTCGGCCGTGGGCATTGCGGGCATGTTCATCCACAGCATCCCGACCTCCAGTTTGCGCGCGAGCAGGTCCGAGTTCTTGAGCGACCGGGTGAAGGCATAGCCCGCGAGGCCGTAGGGCAGGCGGTTCGACTCGGCGATCGCCTCTTCCAGCGTGTCGAACGGCCGGATCGCGGCCATCGGGCCGAAGGGCTCG
>CBDDSA010000297.1:0-2512 GCA_965233185.1 uncultured bacterium | reverse complement strand
CCGCAGCCTCGCGGGGATGTCCCCGTCGAGCTCGGTCAGGCACCTCGCCAGTATGTAGCCATCCTCGATCGCCATGACCGCGCCCTGGGCGAGGAACGGCACCATGGAATGGCAGGCATCGCCCAGCAGGCTCACGCGCCCCGCGCTCCAGCGCTCCATCGGCGGTCGCACCATCAGCGCCCACTTGTAAGGCTCGGGGATGTTGCGGATCAGCGCGTGCACGTCCTCGTGCCAGCCGCGGTAGTCGGCGGCGAGCTCGGCGGTCGTGCCGCGGGCGCTCCAGGACTCCACCTGCCAGTCGTCGCGCTCCAGCGCGCCGACGAAGTTCATGAGCTTGCCGGCGCGCAGGGGGTAGTGGATCACGTGGCCGCCCGGCCCCACCCAGTTGGTGCCGACGTTGCGCGCCATGTGGCGCGGCAGCTTCTCCATGGGCACGATGCCGCGCCAGGCGATGATGCCGCTGAACTGCGGCCGGTCGGCGCCGAACAGCTCCTGGCGGATGCGCGAGTGCACGCCGTCCGCGCCGATCAGCGCGTCGCCTGAGACGCTTTTGTCCCCGACCTGGAGGGACACGGACGAGGCGTCCTGGGTGAAGCCGGTGCAACGGCTTGCGAGGCGAATCGCATCGGGCTTCTCGCGGCGTACGGCGTCGGCGAGCACGTTGAGCACATCGGGGCGGTAGACGGTGAAGTACGGGTAGCCGTAGCGCTCGATCGACACCTTGCCCAGGTCGAACAGCTTCCAGGTCTCGCCGGTGTTCCAGATGCGGATTTCCTTGCCCTCGGCCTCGCAGGACTGGTTTTTGAGCGCCTCGCCCAGGCCCAGCGCGAAGAACACGCGCGTGCCGTTGGCGCTGAGCTGCAGCCCGGCGCCGACCTCGCGCAGCTCGGCCGCCTGCTCGTAGACCTCGACCTCGCAGCCCGCGCGCAGCAGCGCGAGCGCGGCGGTGAGCCCGCCCAGGCCGCCGCCGGCGATCAGGACTTTCATTACTTCAAGGTGTCGATGCCTGCCTTGGCGATCTGCTCGTCCTCGTGCGACTGCACGCCGGATACGCCGACTCCGCCGACGCACACCCCGTCGACCACGATCGGCAGCCCGCCCTGCACCGGCGTGACGCCGGGCATGCCCAGCATGGCGTGGCGCCCGGCCTTGATGCGCTCCTCCCACATCGCGGTGGAGCGGCGCGACTCGGCGGCGGTGCGCCCCTTGCCGATGGCGATGCGCGAGTTGGCCGGCGTGGCGCCGTCCATGCGCGCGAGGTGCAGCAGGTGCCCGCCGTCGTCGAGGATGGCGATGCACACGTTCCAGTTGTTCTTCTTCGCTTCGGCTTCCGAGGCTGCGGAAATCTTCTTGCAGTCCTCCAGGGTCAGCATGGGTCTCATCTTCATCAGTGCAATGCCTGCTTGATCTGCTCGAGGGCGCCGGGGTCCTCGATGGTGGTGAGATCGCCCGGGTCGCGGCCTTCGGCAAGGGCCTGGATGGACCGGCGCAACGTCTTTCCGGAGCGCGTCTTGGGCAGCAGCGTCACGAAGTGCACGGCCTTGGGCCGCGCAATCGCACCGAGCTGCCGGTCGACGGTTTCCATGACTTCCTGGGGTGAAGTGTTCTTCGAGGGGTCCTTGAGCACCGCAAAGGCGAGCGGCATCTGGCCCTTGAGCGGGTCGGCCACGCCCACCACCGCGCACTCGGCGATGTTCGGATGCATGCTCACCGCCTCCTCGATCTCGCGCGTGCCCAGGCGGTGGCCCGCCACGTTGATCACGTCGTCGGTGCGCCCGAGGATGAAGTAGTAGCCGTCCTTGTCGCGGATGCCCCAGTCGAACGTGGAGTAGATCAGCCGGCCCTTGAAGCCCTTGAAGTAGGTATGCACGAAGCGCTCGTCGTCGCCCCACACGGTGGACATGCAGCCCGGGGGCAGCGGCGGCGCGATGGTCACGACGCCCTTTTCGCCTTCCTTGACTTCATCTCCTGAGGATTCATGCAGCAGGCGCACGTCGTAGCCGTACACCGGGAAGCTGGGCGAGCCCATCTTGAGCGGGGTTTCCTCGACGCCCGGCACCGCCGAGAGCAGCGGCCAGCCGGTCTCGGTCTGCCAGTAATGGTCGATGACCGGGCGGCCGAGCGACTCGCTGATCCAGACATGGGTGGGCTCGTCGAGCGGCTCGCCGGCGAGGAAGAGATGCTTGAGCGAGGACAGGTCGTACTTCTTCAGGTACGCCGGATCCTGCTTCTTCAGCACGCGGATCGCGGTGGGCGCGGAGAACATCACCGACACCTTGTGCTCCTGCACGATCTTCCACCAGATGCCGGCGTCGGGCCGCACCGGCACGCCCTCGTACAGGATGGTGGTCATGCCGGCGATGAGCGGCGCGTAGATGATGTAGGAGTGCCCCACCACCCAGCCGATGTCCGAGGTGGTGAACATGGTCTCGCCCGCCTCGCCGCAGAAAATGCGCTTCATGGACGAGGCGAGCGCCACCGCGTAGCCGCCCACGTCGCGCTGCACGCCTTT
>CBDDSA010000296.1:0-6390 GCA_965233185.1 uncultured bacterium | reverse complement strand
GCCCCCGGGTATTGCAATCCCGGAAACATCACAGATACACGCCATCGCGTTCAAGTCGGCACCAATCGAAATCGGCCGTAAGCCCACGTTAATTATGGATTTCTCGCTTCAGTCGACGAAGTTAACCGGACAGCAGTGGGTACGTCCCCATTTATCGGTAGCGGCTCGCGGCCCGCTCGAGCGCCTGCGCGAGCGTGCTGCGAAGGCTCGCCGGCGCGAGGACTTCGACGTCCGCGCCGAACTTGAGGATCTCCATCAGGAGCTCGCGCTCGTGCGCGTACGGGAGCTCCAGGAGATAGTGCCCGTCGGCCTCCACCGTCCCCCGCTGCTTCGGGTGCCATTCCTGCGCCGCCACCCAGCGCGCCGCTTCCGCCGTGAAGCGCAGCTTCGCCCACTGCACGTCCTGGCCGGCGAAGATGCCGTAGCCCGCGCCCAGGTGCGCGTCGAGCTCGGCGGCCGGCACTTCCTTCGCCCGCGTCTCGCGCAGCTCGGCCGCGCGCAGGGCATCGAGCGCGAAGCTGCGCAGGTCCTCGCGCAGGTGGCAGTAGGCATCCACGTACCAGTTGTCGCGGTAGTGCACCAGGCGCTGCGGTGAGATCTCGCGCTCGGTCTGGCGGTCGTCCTTGCGGTTGTAGTGGCGGATCCACAGGCGCGAGCGGCGCAGGACCGCGGTGGCCACCACCCCGAAGAATTCTTCCCTGGAGACGCGGCGGCCGGGCTGGAACACGCGGATGCGCTTCTCGATGTCCTTCCACGCCGGCTCGCCGCCCAGGATCGCGCGCAGGCGCTCCTGCAGCGGGCCGACGTGCGGCTCGAGCAGGCCCGGCTGCAGCTCGGCGAGCAGCGTATGCATGGAAAGCAGCGCATAGGCCTCGTGCGCGCTGAACCACAGGCCCGGCAGCGCGTAGCGCGGCCCGGCGCGCGGCGCGCCGAAGCGGTAGCCGTTCGCCTCGCGGTCGTACTCAATCGGCGCGTTGAAGCGCTCGCGCATGTACTCCAGGTCGCGCTTGACGCTCGCGCGCGACACGCCGAGCGCCTTCATGAGGACCGAGAACGGCACGGCTTTCTGCGTGTTCAGCAGCTGGTCGATCTTGTAGAAGCGCTCCAGGCGTTCCATGGGTGCAATCTAGCAACAAAAGCGCAACACTCGGAAATCGGCGCGCTACCCGCGTCGGCGAGGATGAGCCATCCATTTCAGGAGGCTCACCATGAAAGTCACTCGCAAGAGCATCGCAGCGGCGTTCCGGCGCATGGCGCGCGGGGCGAAGGCCAAGGCGGCGTACGCGGCGGCGGTGCGGTTCTACGGTTCCGGCGGCAAGGAGTGGAGCAAGCAGCTGGCGGGGTGAAGAAAATCGGGGTCAGACCCCAACCGGGAAGAGGCGAAGATCGGGGTCTGACCCCATAATCGGCGGATGTTCATCGGTCATTTCGCCGTTGCCCTGGCCGCCAAGCGCGCGGCGCCGGAGCTCTCGCTCGGCACGCTGTTCCTCGCCGCGCAGCTTGCCGACCTGGTGTGGCCCACGCTGGTGCTGCTGGGCATCGAGCGCTTCGAGGTGCGATTGGGCATCACGGCGGTGACGCCGCTGGATTTCATCCATTACCCCTGGTCGCACAGCCTGACGGCGATGGCGTTCTGGGGCGTGGCGCTGGCGGTCACCTGGGTGGCGCTGAAGCGCGGCACGCCGATGGCGGCGATCGTGATCATGGCGGTGGTGGTGAGCCACTGGCTGCTCGACTGGATCACCCACCGGCCGGATATGCCGCTCACCATCGGCGGCGACGGGCGCTACGGCCTGGGGCTGTGGCAGTCGATGGGCGGCACGCTGGCCGTGGAAGGCGCGCTTTTCGCCGTGTGCCTCGCGTTCTACGCGAGCGGCACGCGCGCGCTGGACCGCATCGGGCGCTGGGGGTTCTGGGGGCTGGTCGTGTTCCTCCTGGTCGTGTACTTCGCCAATCTGTTCGGCCCGCCGCCGCCCAGCGAGACGGCGGTGGCGTGGTCGGCGCAGGCGATCTGGCTGCTGGTGGCGTGGGGCTACTGGGTGGACATGCACCGCACGCACCGGCCGGTGCCCCTCCTTCAGAGGGGCAGGCCGACGTAGTTTTCGGCGAGCGCCGTCTGCGCGGCGCGCGAGGTGGCGAGGTAGTCGAGCTCGGCGAGCTGCATGCGCCGGCCGAAGTCGCCCTCCTCCGGAAACCTGTGCAGCAGCTTGGTCATCCACCAGGAGAAGCGCTCGGCCTTCCACACGCGGGACAGCGCGCGGGCGGAATAACGGTCCAATGCTTTTGTGTCTTGTTCGTAGAAAGAAACCAAAGCCTCGAAGAGATAGTTCACGTCGCTCGCGGCCAGGTTGAGGCCCTTGGCGCCGGTGGGCGGGACGATATGGCCGGCGTCGCCGGCGAGAAACAGGCGCCCGAAGCGCAGCGGCTCGGCGACGAAGCTCCGTAGCGGCGCGATGCTCTTCTCGATCGAGGGGCCGGTGACGAGCTGCTGCGCGGCCTCGCGCGGCAGGCGCGCGCGCAGCTCCTTCCAGAAGCGCTCGTCGGGCCATTCGTCGACCTGCTCGGAGAGCGTGCACTGCACGTAGTAGCGGCTGCGCGTGCGGCTTCTCTGGCTGCAGAGCGCAAAGCCGCGCTCGTGCGAGACATAGATGAGCTCCTCCGATACCGGCGGCGTGTCGGAGAGGATGCCCAGCCAGCCGAAGGAATACACGCGCTCGTAGAGGCGGATGGCCGCGGGCGGCACGCTCGCGCGCGACACGCCGTGGAAGCCGTCGCAGCCGGCGATGAAGTCGCAGTCCAGTGATTGGTTGTTGTCATACGTGACGCGCGGGCGGTCGGTGTCGAAACCATGGAGCTCCACGTCGTGCGCCTCGTACACCGTCTGCGCGCCCGCCGCGGCGCGCGCGTCCATCAGGTCCTTGGTGATCTCGGTCTGGCCGTACACGGTGACGCAGTTTCCGGTGAGCCCGGCAAGATCGATGCGGTGCCGCGCGCCGCCGAAGGCGAGGTCGAAGCCTTCGTGCACCAGGCCCTCGGCGTGCAGGCGCTCGGCCACGCCCGCGCGCTCGAGCAGCGCCACCGTGCCGCTTTCCAGCACGCCGGCGCGGATGCGCCCGAGCACGTACGCCTGCGAGCGCGCCTCGAGGATCGCGTTGTCGATGTCGGCGCGGTGCAGGAGCTGACCCAGGAGCAGGCCGGCGGGACCCGCGCCGATGATGGCGACCTGGGTGCGCATGGAATTCGGGGTCAGGGTCGTAATTGTCAGGCCAATCGGGGTCAGAGCCCGAATTCGCTATCGGGCTCTGACCCCGATTTCGCATTCGGGCTCTGACCCCGATTTGGGCTGGGCAATAATGGGGCGATGCGCATCGGCGAATCTGTGGCCCGGACCGAAGACCCTACCTTGCTGCGCGGCCAGGGCCGCTATACCGACGACCTGAACGAGCCGGGGCAGGCGTATGCGGTCATCGTGAGGAGTCCCCACGCGCACGGGGTGCTCAGGAACATCGATGCCCGCAAGGCATCGGGGATGCCGGGGGTGCTGGCGGTCTACACCGGCAGGGATCTGGAGGCTTACGGCACGCACGGCTGCCCGATGGACATCCCCGGGCTGAAAAAACCGGTGCGCCGCTCGCTCGCTACGGACAAGGTGCGCTTCGTGGGCGATCCGGTGGCCTGCGTGGTGGCCGAAAGCGCGCTGCAGGCGAAGGACGCGGCCGAGGCGGTGGAGCTCGACATCGAGCCGCTGCCGGCGGCGGCGCTCGCGAGCGACGCGGCGCGCCCGGACGCGGCGCAGATCTACGAGGACGTGCCGGGCAACGTGGCGGTGGATTTTCGCTACGGGGACGCCGAGAAGGTGGCCGCGGCGTTTGCCGGCGCGGCGCATGTCACGCGCCTTGCGCTGCGCAACAGCCGCGTGGTGGTCGCGCCGATGGAGCCGCGCGCGGCGATCTGCGCCTATGACGCGGCCTCCAAGCGCTTCACGCTCACGGTGCCCGGCCAGGGCGTGACGCGCATGAAAAGCCAGCTCGCCGAGCTCCTGCGCGTGCCCGAGGGGGAGGTGCGCCTGCGCACCTACAACGTGGGCGGCTCCTTCGGCATGAAGGGCATCATCTACCCGGAGTACGTGTGCCTCGCGCACGCGGCGCGCGCCCTGGGCCGCCCGGTGAAGTGGACCGACGAGCGCTCGGGCAGCTTCGTGTCCGACCAGCACGGCCGCGACGCCGAGGTGAGCGCGGAGCTCGCGCTGGATGCGGACGGGCGCTTCCTCGCGCTGCGCCTCGCCGGCTACGGCAACGTCGGCGCCTACCTCATGCCGGTCGGGCCCAACCCGCCCACGCTGAACGCGGTGAAGAACAGCCCCAGCGTGTACCGCACGCCGCTGCTGGAAGTGCGCATGAAGGTGATGTTCACCAACAGCTCGCCGGTGGGCCCCTACCGCGGCGCCGGCCGCCCGGAAGCGAACTACTACATGGAGCGGCTCATCGACACCGCGGCAAGCGAGATGGGCCTCGACCGCCTGGAGCTGCGCCGGCGCAACCACATCGGCCCGCACGAGATCCCGTGGAAAGCCGCCTCCGGCCAGGTCTACGACAGCGGCGACTTCGGCAACCTGCTCGAGAAGGCGCTTCTGGCGGCGGACACCCAGAACTTCGCTGCCCGCAAAAAGCAAAGCGCGGCCAGGGGCAAGCTGCGCGGCCTGGGCATCGGCAGCTTCCTCGAGGCCACCGCGCCGCCGGGAAAGGAGCTCGGCCTCATCCGCTTCGAGGGCGACGACAGCGTCACCTTCGCCACCGGCACGCTCGACCAGGGCCAGGGCCACGCCGCCACCTTCGCGCAGGTGCTCTCCTCGCGCCTGGGCCTTCCCTTCGAGCGCATCCGCCTGGTGCAGGGCGACTCCGACGAGGTCTCGACCGGCGGCGGCACCGGCGGCTCGCGCTCGATGATGATGAGCGGCGCGGCGATCGCGCAGGCGGCCGACAAGGTGCTTGCGCTCGGCAAGGAGCTGGCAGGCGTGCAGCTCGAGACCTCGCCCGCGGACCTCGAGTTTCGCGCCGGGCGCTTCGTGGTGGCCGGCACCGACCGCGGCATCGGCCTGCAGGAGCTCGCACGCAAGTTCCCCGGCAAGCTGGATGTCTCGCACGTCACCGAGGTGATCCCCTCCTCCTTCCCCAACGGCTGCCACGTGTGCGAGGTCGAGGTCGACCCGGAGACCGGCGCCATCGAGCTGGCGCGCTACACCTCGATCAACGATTTCGGCGTGGTGGTGAACCCGCTGCTGGTGGAAGGCCAGGTGCACGGCGGCGTGGTGCAGGGCCTGGGCCAGGCGCTGATGGAAGACGCGCGCTACGACGAGACCGGGCAGCTCCTCACCGGCTCATTCATGGACTACGCCCTGCCGCGCGCGGGCGACGTGCAGGCGCCGATCGGCTATTTCAGCCACCCGGTGCCGGCGACCACCAACCCGCTGGGCGTGAAAGGCTGCGGCGAGGCCGGCTGCGCCGGCGCGCTCACCTCGGTGATGAACGCCATCCTGGACGCGCTCGCCGAGGCCGGCGTGAAGCACCTCGACATGCCGGCCAGCCCGCGGCGCGTCTGGGAGGCGCTCCAGGCGGCAGCGCGCTAGCGGCGTCGGGCTTTGCGCTTCGGCGCTGCTTTCGCCTTGGCCTTAGCTTTCGTTTTCGCTTTGCGCTTCGGCTTGGCTTCGGCCGGCGCCTTGCGCGGCGCAATCGGCGCGTCCTGCACTCGCGCGTCCCGCGGTGGCGCGTCGGCGGTCGGGATCACGGCCACACCGGGCCGCGTGCGCTTCACCGCGGCCTGCATCGAGTCGAGCATTGCCTCGCCGCCCTTGAGCAGGACGTGCGTCCAGAGGGCGAAGGGGGTCATGCGTGCCGCCGTCGGCGGAAGAAGTTGACGATGGCGAGCAGCACCACGGCGCCCACCAGCGAGACCAGCAGCGAGCCGATGCTGAAGTCGCCCTGGTTGATGGTGCCGGTGCCGAACAGCGGGGCGAGCACCAGGCCGCCGAGGAAGGCGCCGACGATGCCCACGATGATGTTGAGGATGATGCCCTGCTTGTCGTTGGTGCCCATGATCATGCTGGCGATCCAGCCCAGCAGGCCGCCGACGACCAGCCAGATAATGAAGCTCATTGCGCGCTCCTGCTCCAAAATGCCGGCGGATTGCCGGTGAGCGCGCGCCGCAAGTTACGTGCCGCCGCGCTGACTACTGCGCGGTCCAGGCCCCCATCGATGCGCCCGCCGGGGATGCGCGCGCGCACCCAGTCGCCGAAGCCGCCCTGGGCAAACATCGGCCGCGTCATCGGCGTCTCCACGAACGTCGGTGCGATCGACACCACGCGAATGCCGTGCGGCGCGAGCTCCAGCGCCA
>CBDDSA010000295.1:0-15722 GCA_965233185.1 uncultured bacterium | reverse complement strand
TACCCGGCTGGGCGTGCCCGAAGACGAAGCCCACTACTACGCCGAGGGCGTGCGCCGCGGCGGCATCCTCGTCACCGTCGCCGCCGGCGACCAGGCGCAGGCGAGCCGCGCCGTCGAGATCATGAAGCGCCACGGTGCCGTGGACATCGACGAGCGCGCCACCGAGTGGAAGCGGCAGGGCTGGAAGGGCCGCTTCGAGGCCCAGGCGCAAGGCGATGCGGAGCGCACCATCCCCGTCACCCAGGAGGAGCTCAACGTCGGCAAGCGCGAAGTGTCCTCCGGCGGCGTGAGGGTGCAAAGCCGCGTGACCGAGCAGCCGGTGCAGCGCAGCGTCGAGCTGGACGAAGAGCATGTGGATATCGAGCGGCGCCCCGTGGACCGGCCGGCGAGCGCGGGCGACGGCAGCTTCCGCGAGCAGTCCTTCGAGATGCGCGGGTCGCGCGAAGAGCCGGTGGTCGAGAAGCGCGCGCGCGTGGTGGAGGAAGTCAAGGTCGGCAAGCAGAAGTCGCGCCGCAAGCAGACCGTGCAGGACAGCGTGCGCAGAACCGACCTCGACGTGCAGCGCACGGGCGGCACGGCGCGCGGCAGCTACAAGGGTCCCGAGCGCCGCGTGAACACCACGCCGTGGCTGGGCGAGGAGCGGCGCCGGGCGGCCTGATGGCCGGCGTGCGCAAGACCGTCGGGGTTTACGAGCGCCCGCAGAAGCGCAGGGTCAGCGCACGCGCCGTGGCGCTCGCCGCGGTGCTGGCGGCCGCGGCGGCCGCCGGCGGCGCGGCGCTGTGGCTGCTTTAGGCAGCGCTCAGTCGGCCTCGTCGGGGGCGCCGGCGGCGCCCGCCAGGTCTTCCTGCCTGACCTTCTCGGTATTGAACTTCCCGGCGCGCTCGCGCATGGTCTTCAGCACGTCCTCGAGCGGCGGCGGCTCCCCCTGCATCCAGCGCAGCGGGTTGATGCGCGCGACCACGAACGCGCGCAGGTAAGGGCTCACGAAGCCGCGCGCTTTCAGCTTGGCGATGACGGCGGCCACGCGCTCGTCCAGGTCCATCAGCAGGCCGGCATGCTTCTCGTGCCGTTTCAGGGACGACGCCAGCGATTCCTCCGAAAAGCGCTCGAGCCGCCTGACCACCGGGTTGTAGGCGCCCCCGGCGAACTTGCCGTTGCGCTCGTAGCAGACGCCCATCGTCACCAGCGACGCTTCTTCGAGGTAGAAGGCGAACTGCGACTCCGGGCGCTTCGCGTCCTCTTCGATCAGGCCGCGGTAGATGCGGATCACCTCGAGCGACTTCTCGCGCAGGTTGTGCGCCTTCTCGGTGTTCAGCGCCAGGATCTGCCAGGCGATCTCGCGCCGCGGCACCACCAGCGCGGTGATCGCCTTGGCGCCCAGGCGCCGCATCGCTTCCAGGCGGTGCATGCCGTTGGGCGTCCAGAAGCCCTTGTCCGGCGCCGTCACGGCGATCACGGGATCGAGGAACATGCCGGTGCGATCGAGGACATCGGCGAGCTTGCGGTGGTGCGCCTGCGACAGGTCGCGCTGGAAGGGCGTGGGCTCGATGCTGTCGATGGGCAGGATGGCGAGCAGCACGGGCTGCTGGCCCAGCGGGTCGCTGTAGGCGCCCAGGAAATGCCCGCCTACCTCCTCCACCCGTCGCCTCGCTTCGGAGGCCGCTTCCGGGATCGCATCGAGCCGCGTCTGCGCCGCCGTTACGCCCCGCGTGCCGGGCTTGGCCTTGCGCGGGCGGCGCCGGGCCGGCGCGCGCTTGATGCCTTTCCGGGCGCCCTTGGCTGCCATGGCCGCGATTATGTCAGTTCGGAAAAGAAGCCGAGGATCTCTGCCGCCAGGGCCTGCGGCTGCTCGAGCGCCGCGAAGTGCCCGCCGCGCGGCATGCGGGTCCAGCGGCGCAGGTCGGTGTAGGTGCGCTCGGCGAGCGAGCGCGGCGGTCGCAGGATTTCCCGCGGAAACTCGGCATAGCCCGCCGGCACGTCCACCGTGCGGCCGGGCGGGATGGGCCAGGGCGAGTGCATGCGCGCGTAGTAGGGCCAGAACGACGAGCCGATCGCGCCGGTGAACCAGTAGAGCGAGATGTTGGCGAGGAGATCGTCGCGGCTCATCTCGGCGTCGGACCAGGCGCGGAATTTCTCGGCGATCCATGCCGCGAGCCCGGCGGGTGAGTCCGTCAGGCCATAGGCAAGCGTCTGCGGCCGCGTGCCCTGGATCCACTGGTAGCCCGTTTCCTCCTTGAGGAAGCGCTTCAGCTTGTGCAGGTAGTCCGCTTCTTCGGGGGACTGCGGCGGCTCCCTGGGATCGCGCCGCACGGCGAGCAGGTTGAGATGGATGCCGAGCAGCCGCTCGGGGTACTTCATGCCGAGCACGGAGGCGACGAAGGCGCCCCAGTCGCCGCCTTGGGCGGCAAACCGCGGGTAGCCGAGCACGCCGGTCATGAGCTCGGCGAACAGGTCGGCGATGTCCTCCACTGCGAAGCGCTTCTGCCCGGGCCTGAAAGACAGCGTGTAGCCGGGCAGCGAAGGCGCCACGACCGTGAAGCGCTCGGTGAGCAGCGGGATGAGGCGGCGGAATTCGACGATCGAGCCCGGCCACCCGTGCGACAGCAGCAGCGGCGTGGGGTGGGGACCCCTGCCCGGCTCGTGGATGAAATGCAGCTCGATGCCGCCCAGCGCCACCGTGTACTGGCGAAACCCATTGAGCTCGCCTTCGTGCCGCCGCCAGTCGAAGGACTGTCCCCAATACGAGACCAGGTCCTTCAGGTAGGCCAGGCTCGTGCCGGTCGACCACGGCTCGAGCGGCGGCTCATCGGGGAAGCGCGTGCGCGCCAGGCGGCTGCGCAGCTCGGCGAGCTCGGTCTGCGGCACATGCAGGCGAAACGGCTGCGGCTGCGGGCGCATGCTGACGTAGTATCCGCGAAACCCCGAGGAGATCCCAGATGATCGAGTTGTACGCCGCCGGCACGTCGAACGGCATGCGCGCGCGCATGGCGCTCGAAGAATGCGGCCTTGCCTACACCTTCCACCCCGTTGCGCTGGACAAGGGGGAACACAAGACGCCGCAGTTCCTCGCCATGAACCCCAACGCGCAGATTCCGGTCATCGTCGATCGCGACGGGCCCGGCGGCAAGCCGCTCACGCTGTCGCAATCCACCGCCATCCTCATCTACTGCGCGGAGAAGTCGGGCAAGTACCTGCCCAAGGAGGGCGCGGCGCGCGCCGAGACCTGGATGGCGCTGATGAGCGCCTCGACCGACGTCACGCCGATCTTCGGCGCGTTTTTCGCCGTGCGGGGGAAGGAAGAGGCGGCGGCAAACATCTTCAAGGCGCGCCTGCGCGAGTTCTTCCGCGTCTGGGACGAGCGCCTCGGCGGGCACAAGCATGCCGCCGGCGGCGAGGTCACGATTGCGGACTTCTCGCTTTTCGCCGGCTATGCGCGCATCAACGGCGCGGTGCCCGAGATCTGCGAAGGGCTGACCAGCGTCGGGCGCTGGGCGGCGGAGATGGGCGCGCGCCCGGCCATGCAGCGCGCGCTCAAGTTCTAGCGCTACTTCGTCCGCGGCAGCGCGATGCGCGGCAGCCAGGACAGCCACTCTTCTTTCGGCGCGTCGTGCAGGAAAAACACCGTCCCGGGCTTGACGCGCGCCGCCTTGGCGCTCGGAGTGGCGAACTCGATGCCGCCGGTGGCGATGGCGCGCAGCGACTCGATGTCCACCTCGATGCCTTTCAGGATGCCGCCCTTCACGCTCACTCCACTGGTATCCCAGAACGCCGAGCCCTCGCGCACCAGGCCGGCATAGCGCTCGAAGATGAGCACGTGCACGTCGGCCGAGGTGGCGTTGGGCCCGAGGTCGACCTTCTGCACCAGGCCCACCTCGACGCCGCGGTAGTTGACCGGGGTGTTCGGGCGGATGGAGCGCGGGCGCTCGGCGCGCAGCACGAGCTGCAGCCCCTCGGCTTCCAGCCCCACCGGCGCGCTGTCCAGCCCCGCGAACTCGCGCTGCGGCTCGCCGCCCTCGGCCGGCAGCGCCTGGATCTCCGGGCCGGTGAGCACGGTGTTCAGGCCGGTGATGTTGCCGAAGCCCACTTGCGGCCGCACGATCCAGAAGCGCGTGCCTTCGCGGGCAATGGCGGCGGCCGAGCGCTCCAGGCGCACCCGCACGCGCGCCTTCGCGTGGTCCTCGCTCAAGCCGACCTCGGTCACTTCGCCGATCACCACGCCGCGGTACTTCACCGGGGTCACGCCCACGCGCACGCCGGCGCCGTCGGTGAAGCTGATCACGATCTCCGGCCCGCGCTCGCGCACGCGGTCCCAGATGAGCCAGCCGGCCACCAGCGCGGCGAGGATCGGCACCAGCCAGGCGACATTGGGCAGCCGGCGGCGGCGCACGCGCGCCTTGGGCAGCGCATCGCCGGTCAAGCGCGCTCCTGCCAGATGTGCCTAGGGTCGAAGCTCGCCGTGGCGAGCATGGTGAGCACCACCACGGCGGCGAACGCCACCAGCCCCGGCCCGGGCAGCACCGTGGCGAGCTGCCCCAGCTGCACCAGTGCCACCAGCGCCGCGAGCAGGAAAACATCGAGCATGGCCCACGGGCCGATGACGTCGATGAAGCGGTATACGCGCGTGCGGTCGCGCAGCCGCCGCCCGAGCCTGAACCTGGTGGTGATCACGAGGTACAGCAGGCCGGTAAGCTTCAGCACGGGGACCACGATGCTCGCGAGGAACACCACGATCGCGACGAACCACTGGTCCATGTCGGCGAGCTTCACCACGCCGTCCCAGACCGTGCTCTCGGTGTAGGCCCCGTGGAAATACATGCGCATGATGGGATAGACATTGGCCGGCACGTAGAGGATCAGCGCCGCCAGCGCCAGCGCGGCGGTGAGCTGCAGGCTGCCGTGCGGGCCGTCCGCCAGGCGGCTGCCGCAGCGGGCGCATTCGGCCACCCTCCCGGAAGGCAGCTCGCCGACGGCCTGCAGGAGGCCGCAGGTCGGGCAGGAGAGCACGTCCGAGTGGACCATCCCCCTTTCCCAGCAAAACACAGGCCATGAGCGATTCCCGCGCGTTCGCCGCGCTGCGCCACCCCCGTTTTCGCGCCTACTTCGCCTGTTCGGCGCTGGCCATGATGGCCGACAGCATCGAGCACGTGATCAGCTACTGGATCATTTTCCAGAAGTTCGAGTCGCAGGCGCTCGGGGGCTTCGCCGTGGTGGCGCACTGGCTGCCGTTTCTCCTGTTCTCGGTCTATAGCGGCGCGCTGGCCGACCGCTTCGACCCGCGGCGCATCATCCAGCTCGGCATGGCGCTGTTCATGGCGGTGTCGCTGGGCTGGGGGCTGCTGTTTCTCACTGACACGCTCGAGATGTGGCACGCGGCCGTGCTGCTCGTACTGCACGGCCTCGCCGGCGTGCTGTGGTCGCCGGCCGCGCAGGTGCTGATCCACGACATCGTCGACGACGAGCGGCTGCACAGCGCCATCCGGCTCACCGCCACTGCCCGCTGGCTCGGGCTGCTCGCCGGCCCCGCGGTGGGCGGGGTGATCCTGCTCGCTGCAGGCCCCACCTACGGCATCCTGCTCAACGCGCTCATCTACCTTCCCATGGTGCTGTGGCTGTGGAAGCTGCCCTACCGGCGAAAGCAGGCCGCCGGACCGCGCCTGCGCGCGCTGGCCGACGTGCTCGCCACCTTGCGCGCCATCGCGCCCGACCGGGTGCTCGTGTCGATGATGCTGCTCGCCGGCGGCACCTCGCTCCTCGTGGGCAACGCCTACCAGGCGCAGATGCCGGAGTTCGCCCGCGACCTGGGCCATGCGCACGCCGGCTTGGGCTACAGCATGTTGCTCGCCGCCGACGCCGCGGGCGCGCTGGCGGCCGGCCTGCTCCTGGAAAGCCGCGGCCTGCTGCCGGCGCGCGCCCGCACGGCTTGCGTGCTCGCCATGCTGTGGTGCGCCGCCATCGCCGCGTTCGCCGGGGCCGGCTCGTATGCGCTCGCCCTCGTGCTGCTGTTCGCCGCCGGCTTCCTGGAGCTCGCCTTCAACGCGATGGCGCAGACCCTGGTGCAGCTGCGTGCGCCGGCCGAGATCCGCGGCCGCGTCATCGGGCTCTATGCGATGTCGGGCCTGGGGATGCGCACTTTCAGCGGCGTCACCGTCGGGTTGGGCGGCAGCCTCATCGGCATCCACTGGTCGCTCGCGCTGAGCGCGCTCGCGCTGCTGCTGCTTACGATGCTGCTGTTTTTTCTAGGAGGATTCGCGTCACGGCCTCGGGCATGAGCAGCATGGCGTCGTGGCCGGTCGGCAACTCGTGGAAGCGCCACGCCGGATCGCTGCGGTATTTCGCCGCGAACTGGTCGAACGAGCCGGTCGCCGGAGACGAGCAATAGATAAAGGTTTTCGGGATGGCGGAAACGGCGCCCGAAATGTTCACCCTTTGCGACATCGTGGCGAAAGGATGGCGCACCTCGCGCGGGCCGACGAAGGCGAGGTGCTCGGGCTGCGTGAGGCCCCACAGCGACATGGGCGGCGGCGTGACGTACCCGGTGCGCTCGCCCTCCTCGCGCATGCGCGCGGCGCGCTCGGGCACCGCGTAATCCAGCAGGCATTTGCCGTTTTCCGGCACGAAGGCGTCGAGATAGACGAGCTGCGCGATGCGGCCGGCCGCGCGGTCGGCCGCGCCGGTCACCACCATCCCGCCGTAGCTGTGGCCGAGCAGGATCACGCGCTCGAGCGCCTCCATCTCGAGCAGCGCCACCACGTCCTCGATGTGCGTGTCGAGATCGACCTCGCGGCTTGCGAGGTGGCGCCGCTCGCCGAGCCCGGTCAGCGAAGGGGCGTACACTTCGTGGCGGGCGCGGCGCAACGCCGGGGCCACGAGCCTCCAGCACCAGCCGTCGTGCCAGGCGCCATGAATCAGGACGAACGTTGCCACAGCCCATTATGACCGACTGGAACACCGGCCTCATGCGCCATCTGGGCATGCGCTTCATCGAAGTAAGCCCGCAGCGCGTGGTGGCCGAGCTCGACGTCGGGGAAACGCTCACCACGCTGGGCGGCGCGGTTCACGGCGGCACGCTGATGGCGCTCGCCGACACGGTGGGCGCCGCCGGCACCGCGGCCGCCGGGCTGCGCACCGCCACGCTGGAATCGAAGACGAATTTCTTCGCCGCCGCCACCGACGGCACGCTGCGCGCCGAGTCGAGCGCGCTGCACCAGGGAAAGCGCACGCACGTATGGCAGACGCGCGTCACGGATGCGGCCGGCCGGCTGGTCTCGCTGACCATCCAGACGCAGATGATCCTGGACAAGTGAAGCTTGCGCTGCTTCTCGCCATGACGATGGCCGCTCCCGCATTCGCCCTGGACATCCAGGGCCATCGCGGCGCGCGCGGCCATCTGCCGGAGAACACCCTGGCCGGGTTTGCCCGCGCGCTCGAGCTGGGCGCCACCACGCTGGAGCTGGATGTCGGCGTGACGCGCGACGGCGTGGTCGTGGTGCACCACGACCGTGCCCTGAACCCGGACCTCGCGCGCGCGCCGGACGGCGCGTGGGTCGCGGCGCCGGCGCCGCTCATCAAGGATCTCGGCTTCGAGGAGCTGCAGCGCTACGATGTAGGGCGGCTGCGCCCCGGCTCGCCGTACGCGCGGCGCTTTCCCCATCAGCAGCCGCTCGACGGCGCGCGCATTCCCCGGCTATCCGAGGTGCTTGCGCTGCAGGCGCGCTTCAACATCGAAACCAAGCTGTCGCCGCAGGCGCCCGGCGAAACGCTGCCGCCCGAGCCGTTCGCGCGCGCGCTGATCGCCGAGGTGCAAAAAGCCGGCGCCGCGGCGCGCACCACCATCCAGTCGTTCGACTGGCGCACCCTGAAGGTGGTCGAGCAGGAGGCGCCCGACATCGCCACCGTCTACCTCACCGGCCGGGAGGGCGAGCCCGAAGCCGTGCACGCCGCGGGCGGGCGGACTTGGTCGCCGGACTTCACTACGCTCACGGCGCACAAGCTCGATCGCGCGCGGCGCCTCGGCCTCAAGGTGGTTCCCTGGACGGTGAACGAGCCCGCCGACATCCGGCGCATGCTGGACTTGCGGGTCGACGGGATCATCAGCGACTATCCCGACCGGGTTCGTGTAGCGATCGCACGACGCCCGCTGTAGCTTAAACACGACTTCGGGCGCGGCGCGCTCGCCGGTAATATCGACGCATCCGCACCTCCAATAATGAATGTTCCCCGAGGCCTGACGTGGCACCTCACGCAGGTGCTGCTCGCCGGCATTCTGCCGCTGGGCGTGTTCGCCGCGGTGCTGCTGTTCCTGCACTGGCAGACCACGCGCCTGCTTGCGGTCGCCGTGGACAACGCGCTCGACAGCACGGCGCAGCGCCTGACCATCCTCGCCCGGGTGTGGAGCGCCAGTCCCTCCGATCATGGTCAGCTTTACGAGCATGCCAGCAATGCTGGTGACGGCTACCTCGGACTGGATCAACATCCTGGCTTTCACGGACGGCGGGAAGGCATTTTCCGCACCGACAGGCCGTTCGGCGAAGCCATGCCGCAGGCACGCTTGCGCGAATATTCGGCGGGCGCGCTGCGCGAGAACCGCCCTGCCGTCTCGGATCTTTTTCGCAGCACCATGGACGGCCGTCCGGCGGCGCGCGTGGCCGTCCCGGTATCGCGCGAAGGCACAGTGACGCACGTGCTCATCGCGAGCCTCAAGCTGCAATGGTTCGACCAGCTCCTGACGCGCCAGGGGCTGCCCGAGGGCGGCATCGCCGGCATCTTCGACCGAGAGATGAAGTTCGTCGCGCGCAGCCACGACAGCGAAGCGCGGCGCGGCGCAGACCCCGCGCCCGACCTGCACGCGGACATGAAGCGCGCCGCGGCGGGCATCGGCCGCTACCCTTCACTCGACGGCACGCACGTGTACACCTCGTGGGCGCGCACGCGCCATGGCTGGTGGGTCGCCCTGGCCGCGCCCGCGGCGCCGATCGACGGCGCATTCTGGCGCACCATGGCGGCGCTGGGCGCGCTGCTGCTGCTCGTGGTGCTCGCGGGCCTGGGTTTCGCCGGGCTCAAGGGCCGGCGCATCGCCGCGTCGCTGCACCTCGTGGAGCAGCGCGCCGCGGACCTCGCGCGCGGCGCGCCGGTGGCCGAGATCGACCGGGCGCTTAAAGCGCTGGACCGGCTGCTCGAGGCCGAGCAGCAGGGCCGCCCCCGCGCGGAGCAGACGAACCGGGCAAAGGACGAGTTCCTGGCCGAGCACCGCACCCCGGCGCAGCTCGACTTCGCCGCGAATGTCATCCAGCGCCAGACGCGCCACCTGAAGCGCCTGATCGACGACCTGCTCGACGTGGGCCGCGTCATGAACGGCAAGATCCGCCTGGAGCGCCAGCCGCTCGAGCTGCAGGCGAGCCTGCACGACGCCCTCGCGACCGCGCACGACGCCGGCACACTCGCGGGCCGCGTGGTGCAGGTGCAGGCCGAGCCGGTCTGGATCGACGGCGATCCCACGCGCTTCGAGCAGATCGTAAGCAACCTGCTGACCAATGCCGCCGCGCACACTCCCGCGGGCGGCACGGTGCGCGTCTCGCTCGGCGCGCAAGACGGGCACGCGGTGCTTGAAGTGGCCGACAGCGGCTCGGGCATCGCGCCCGAAGAGCAGCCGCTGATTTTCGAGCCCTTCTACCAGAGCGCCGCCACGCGCGAGCGCGGCTCGGGCGGGCTGGGCATCGGCCTCACGCTGGTGAAGCGGCTGGTCGCGCTGCTTGGCGGCCAGGTAAGCGTGCACAGCGAAGGCGCCGGGCGCGGCGCCACGTTTACCGTGCGCCTGCCGGCCATCGATGCCGCCGTGGCGCTTGGCCGGGCAGCGAACGAGGCCGCCGCGTTCAATTCGCGCGCAGTATCCTGAACGCATGCCGCCGGTCACGCAGGCCCTGCTCATCGCCAACGTCGCAGTCTTCTTCCTCGGCAACATGGCGGGCGGCAACGCGCTGTTCGCGTGGTTCGCGCTGTGGCCGCCGACCTCCGGGCCGAGCGGCGCTCCCGACTTCCAGATCTGGCAGCTGGTGACCTACAGCTTCCTGCACGGCAACTTCGCGCACATCTTCTTCAACATGTTCGGCCTGTACATGTTCGGCTCGGACATCGAGCGCCTGTTCGGCGCGCGCTTCTACGCCGCGTTCTACTTCGCCAGCGTGCTCGCGGCCGCGGTGGTGCACCTGGTGGTGTCCGCCTGGATGGGCGCCGCGCCTTATCCCACGGTGGGCGCCTCGGGCGGCCTGTACGGCCTTTTGCTGGCCTACGGCATGTACTTTCCCAACCGCCAGCTGATGCTGCTCATCCCGCCGATACCGATGCGCGCGCGCACCTTCGTCGCGTTGTTCGCGGTGATCGCGCTGGTGATGGGCGTCACCGGCACCGCCGACGGCATCGCGCATTTCGCCCATCTGGGCGGGATGCTCGGCGGCTGGCTGATGATCCAGTACCGCCGCGGCGCACGCCGGTGAAGGTCATCGCCCTGGAAGAGCACTACTTCGATCCGCAGGTGACGCGGCACTTCGCCGAAAGCGGGCCCGAGGCGCGCGCGCCGGCGTTGCGCGAGCGGCTGTACGACGTCGGCGCCCTGCGCCTGAAGGAAATGGACGAGGCCGGCATCGACGTGCAGGTGCTCTCGCACGGCGCGCCCGCCACGCAGCGCATGGATGCGGCCACCGGCGTGCCAGTGGCAAAGCTCGCCAACGACAACCTGGGCCGGATCATCCAGGCCCACCCCGATCGTTTTCGCGGCTTCGCGGTGGGCTCGCCAACGGCGTGTTCCTGGACGACCGGCGCTTCTGGCCGATCTTCGAGCGCGCGCAGGCGCTCGACGTGCCGCTGTACATGCACCCGGCGGTGCCGCATCCGGCGGTGGTCGAGGCGTATTACCGGGACTACCTCAAGGAGTTTCCCGGCCTGCTCACGGCGGCCTGGGGCTTCACCGTGGAAACCGCGACCCAGGCGATCCGCCTGGTGCTGAGCGGCCTGTTCGATGCCTATCCGCGCTTGAAGGTCATCCTCGGCCACCTGGGCGAAGGACTGCCGTTCTCGCTGTGGCGCATCGACATGGCGCTCGCGCGCCAGGGCAACCGCGCCATGCCGTTCCGCGACTGCTTCCGCGAGCATTTCTGGATCACCACCAGCGGCAATTTTTCCACGCCCGCCCTGCTGTGCGCTGAGCCCCGATGACCGCGCCAAGATCCTCGGCGGCAACGCCGCCCGGCTGCTCAAGCTGTAGCAGGAACGAAATTTGCAACAGCGGTTCCGAGAGGAACCGATCCCATGCTGAAGCTCCTTGCATTGCTGGCCGCGCTGTCGCTCGCCGGCGTCGCCTTTGCGCAAGCGCCGGCCGGCAGCACCGCGGTGCGCCAGGTGCAGCTCCTCGCCCCGCAACTTCTCGCGTTCGCCGGCTCGAGCGCGAACTTCGAAAGCCTGGTGAACGGGCTCACCCAGGGCACGCCGGTCACCCTGACTTCCGTCGGCGCCGACGGCTCGATGCAGATCGTGACCTTCGTCATCGGCACCTCGCTCGCCCCGGTCGACGCGGCACGCACGCTCGAGGCCGCGCGCCAGACGCTCATCTCGCAGGGCATCGCCGCACCCACGGCGCAGCAGCTTGCCGGCTCGCTCGCCCGCGGCAACCCGGTCCAGGTGCGCACCGAAGCGCTGGGCGGGCCGTCCCTGGGCGGCACAGGCACCGCCAACCTGAATGCCACCGACTTCCAGGCGCTGCGCACCGGCCTCGCGCGCAACACCTCGGTCACCCTGGCCGGCGCCGGCGGCGACGTCACGTTCGTTGCGCCCGGTCGCGCGCTGAGCGCTTTCGAGATCAACCAGGCGCTGCAGCTCGCGAGCTTGATGCTGGCGCAGCAGGGCATCCTCGATCCAACAGCGGAGCAGCTTCGCGCGGCGCTTTTCGGCGGCACGCTCGCCACGGCGACCGGCGGCATTGCGCTGCAGGGCGTGCTGCAGGGACAGGTGCGCAACACGAGCGACAGCCCGGCCGCGCGCAACACCAGCGACAGCCCGCTGTTCGGCACCAGCGATTCGCCGGTGGTGGGCACCAGCGATACCCCGCCCACGACGAGCGCGACGCCGCGCGGGCTGAATGTTCCCGCGACAGGTGCGGTAAACGGCGCGCCGGCCGGCGCGACCAACCCGCCCGCCGGCAGCATCGCCACCCCCGCGCGCGTAACGAACGCCCGCCGTTAGGCAGGCCATCGCCGCCATGGGCAGCGTCCTTTACCTGAACCGCAGATCACAGCCGGAGGACGCGGCGCCGGCCCCCGAGGGCGACAGGCCGGAAAGCCTGCTGCGTCCGGGCTACAACTGCTGCGCCGTGGCGCGCGCCGAGCGCGTCGCGCTGATCGTCGACGCGGCGGATTACTTCAAGGCTTTCTACCAGGCGGCGCTGCGCGCGCGCCGCTCGATCACCATCCTGGGCTGGGACTTCAGCAGCCAGACGCAGCTGCACTTCGACGCGGTAGGCGAAGGCGCGCCGCCGGCGCTGCTCGGGGAGTTCCTGAACTACCTCGTGCGGCGGCGCCCCGGGCTGCACATCAACGTGCTGAACTGGGACTATCCGATGGTGTTCGGCGCCGACCGCGAGCTGCCGCCGCTGTATGGATTCGGCTGGCAGCCGGCGCGGCGCGTGCGCCTGCGCTACGACGACACCCATCCGGTGGCCGGCTCCCAGCACCAGAAAATCGTGCTGATCGACGACAAGCTGGCGTTCATCGGCGGCATCGACCTCACGGTGAAGCGCTGGGACAGCTCCGAGCATGCGCCCGACGACCCGCGCCGGATCGTCGCAGGCAAGCCATATCCGCCGTTCCACGACCTGATGGTCGCCGTGGACGGCGAGGCGGCGCGCGCGCTTGCGCAGATCGCGCGGGAGCGCTGGCGCCTGGCGACCGGCGACAAGCTGCGCGAGGTGCGCACCGACCAGGATCCCTGGCCTTCCGCCCTGGCGGCGGACCTTGCCGGCGTGGACGTCGGCATCGCGCGCACCATGCCGCCGCGCGGCGAGGCGCCCGCGGTGCGCGAGGTGGAGCGGCTGTATCTGGACATGATCGCGGCAGCGCGCCGCGAGATCTACATCGAGAACCAGTATTTCACGGCACCGCGCATCGCCGCGGCGCTGGAAAAGCGCCTCGCAGAGCCCGACGGCCCCGAGGTCGTCCTGGTGCTGCGCCTGCTCAGCCATGGCTGGCTGGAAGAGCACACCATGCATGTTCTGCGCACCAAGCTCATCCAGCGGCTGCGCCAGGCGGACAAGCACGGCCGCTTCCAGGTGTATTACCCGCACATCCCGGGCCTGCCCGACACCTGCTGCCTGGACGTGCACTCCAAGGCGATGGTGGTCGACGACGGCGCGCTGCGCGTGGGCTCGGCGAACCTGTGCAACCGCTCGATGGGCATGGATACGGAGTGCGACGTGCTGATCGAGTCGCGCGGCGACGCGCGCGTGGCGCAGACCATCCGCGGCTTCCGCGACCGCCTGCTCGCCGAGCACCTGGGCGTGTCGTGCGAGGCGCTGGGCCGCGAGCTGGAGCGCTCGAAAAGCCTGCATGGCGCCATCGACGCCCTGCGCCACGACAAGCGCTCGCTGCGCAGGCTGGAGGACATCAAGGAATGGCCCGAGGCCATCATCAGCATCGCTTCGGTGGCCGATCCCGACGAGCCGATCGCGCTGGACATCCTGAAGACCGAGCGCCTGTTCCAGCAGGAGCGCGCGGCCGACCGGCCGGCCTGGGGCAAGCTCGCCGTGGCGGCGCTCGCCATCGCGCTGCTCGCCGCGCTGTGGCGGTTCACGCCCCTCGCCGGCGTAGTCACGCCGGAGACCACCATCGCCTGGGCGAAGGAGTTCGGCAGCCAGTGGTGGGCGCCGTGGGTGGTGATGCTCGCCTACACCCCGGCGTGCTTCGTCATGTTCCCGCGGCCGCTCATCACGCTGGCCGCGGTGGTCGCCTTCGGCCCGTGGCTGGGCTTCGCCTACGCGCTGCTGGGCATCGTGGGCTCCTCCGTGGTCACCTACTACGTCGGCACGCGCATGCGTCGCGACACGGTGCGCCGGCTCGCCGGTCCGGGGCTGGACCGCATGGTGGAGGTGCTGAAGAAATACGGGCTGCTCGCGATGACGCTGCTGCGCCTGGTGCCGCTCGCGCCCTTCGCGATCGAGGGCATCGTGGCCGGCGCGGTGCGCCTGAAGCTGTGGCACCTTGCCGCCGGCACCGCGATCGGCATGCTGCCCGGCACGCTCGCCACCACGGTGTTCGGCGATCAGCTCGAGAGCGCGCTGTCCGGCGGCAGCTTCAACTGGTGGATCGTCGGCGGGGCGATCGCCCTGCTGGTGGTGGGCAGCTTTGCGGTGAAGCGCTGGTTCAGCGCAATGGCCGGGCGCATGGATGAAGCCACCGGGCAGCCTCGCTAACTGGCGGGCCCTCGACGAGCAGCTCGGCCCCGACTGCCTGCGCATCGCCAGCTACAACCTGCACGGCTGCGTCGGCCGGGACGGGGCGCGCGACGCGCAGCGCATCGCCGAAGTCATCGCCGAGCTCGCCTGCGACACGGTCGGCCTGCAGGAGGTGTTCGGCCTGGATCTGCTGGAGCAGCACCTCAACATGACCGCCGTCGCCGGCCCGCACCACATGTGGCACGACCGGCATGTCGGCAACGCGCTGCTCACGCGCCGCCGGGTGCTGGCGGTGCGCAACCATGACTACACCTGGCCGCGCCACGAGCCGCGCACGGCGCTGGACGTCGACCTCGAGGTCGACGGGGAGACCGTGCGCGTGATCGTCACCCACCTCGGGCTCAAGCCGGCCGAGCGCCGCTTCCAGGTGCGAAAGCTGCTGTCGCTGCTGAAATCCACGCCGCTCTACGAGCGGGTGGTGGTGCTGGGCGACATCAACGAATGGCTGCCGCTGGGCAGGCCGCTGCGCTGGCTGAATGGGCTGCTGGGGCGCTCGCCCGCGGAGCGCACCTTCCCGTCGCGCTGGCCGCTGTTTGCGCTGGACCGCGTGTGGGTGCGGCCGCGCCACGCGCTGCTCGCCTTCGGCGCGCACCGCAGCCCGCTCGCGGTGAGCGCTTCGGACCATCTCCCGGTCAAGGCCATCATCGCCACGCACGAGCTTCCCCGGCGCGTCGCCGCCGCGCAGGAGCTCAAGGTGCGCGCTTCGCGGGCTTCGACCGGCTAGCGCCGGCGCTCGCCGATTCCGCCTTGGCACGCGCCAGGCGCGCTTCGCGCGCCTCGCGGGCCTTGGCGCGCCTTTCCTTCCATTTTTCGTAGCGTTGCCATTCGGCCGTCGTGATCCGGCCGTTGCGGTTGCGATCCGCGCGGTCGAAGCCCAGGGTTGCCTCGGCATTGCCCGCCGCTTCGGCTTTCGATACCTGGCCATCGCCGTCGATGTCGAGCGCGGCGAGCCCGATCTGCTCGCCGGCGCGGCCCTCGGGGCGGGCAATGTTGAAATCCAGCAGCTCCGCCGACTTGGCGACATTCACAGAATCGGCGTACGCCGGCATTGCCAGCAAGGCCATGAAGACCATCCCGAGCGTGCGCATGCGCGAAGACCTGCAGGATGCGTGCCCGTACATTCGGTTACACATTCGAACAGGCAGGGCCCGCGGCACAGGCGTTAAATGAGGCCATGAAAGCGCTCCTCGCTGCCCTGCTCCTCGTCGTAGCGGCCACTGCCCAGGCG
>CBDDSA010000294.1:0-8936 GCA_965233185.1 uncultured bacterium | reverse complement strand
AGCAGCGGGTCGACCGGCGCCGCGCCCTTGCGGATCTGGAAATGCAGCTTCGGCCGCTCGGCATCGGTGCTGCCGATCTCGGCGATCTTCTGGCCTCGCGCCACGGCCTGCTGCTCCTTCACCACGATGTCCTGATTGTGCGCGTAGACGGTGATGTAGCCGTTGTCGTGCTTGATGACCACCAGCTTGCCCATGCCCTGGATGCCGGTGCCGACGTAGGTCACGCGGCCGGAGGCCGCGGCGAGCACCGGGTCGCCCGGCTTGCCGTCGATGTCGATGCCTTTCTTGCGCGGCTCGGCGAACTCCGCCAGGATGCGCCCCTTCGCCGGCCAGCCGAACAGGCCGGGCCCGGCGGCAACCGGCGGCGCGGGTTTCGGCGGCTCGGCGCGCCTGGCAGGCTCGCCGCCGAGCGGCCGGGATTCCACCCGGCCGACGCCGCGCGCGGCGCTCACCTGCGCCTGGCCGGGGGGCGGCGTCACGCGCAGCTGCTGGCCGACCTGGATTTTGGTCGGGTCGTCCAGGTGGTTCCACTGCGCCACCTCGCGATAGTCGGCACCGCTGTCGAGCGCAATGCTGTAGAGCGTGTCGCCGCGCTTGACGGTGTAGTAGTCCGCCGATTGCGGCGTGCTCGCCGGCGCGGGCGGCGCGGCGAGCGGCCTGGCCGCCACCGCCTTGGGGTTGGCGTTACGCTCGACGACCGGCGCGGGGCTGCGCCGCGCGGCGCAGCCCGCGAAGACGACGACGAGAACCACGATCAGCGCTATTCTTGCGGTGTTCAAGCCTTTCCCATCTCCAGCGGCACGAAGCGCACCGCGTCGAGCTCCGACTCGGCGAAGCCGCGCGCGCCGCGCTCGACCAGCACCAGCCGCTGGCCCTGTCCTTCATGCAGCGGCAGTATCATTCTGCCACCCGGCGCAATCTGCCGTAACAGCGCTTCGGGCACCTGGCGGGCCGCCGCGGCCACCACGATGGACTGGAACGGCGCCGCCTTTTCCAGCCCGGCATAGCCGTCGCCGTGCGTCAGGCGCAGATTGGCGAGCCGCAACCCGAACAGGTTGGCCCGCGCCCGCTCGAGCAGCCCCTTGATGCGCTCGATGGAATAGACCTCGGGAAAAATGTTCGCCAGCACCGCCGCCTGGTAGCCGCAGCCGGTGCCCACCTCCAGCACATTCCGGGGCTCCTTGTCGCGAATCAGCGCCTCGATCATGCGCGCCACCACGTAGGGCTGGGAAATGGTTTGCGCGAAGCCGATGGGCAGCGCGGTATCCTCGTAGGCGCGGCTGGCGAGCGCCTCCTCGACGAAAAGATGCCGCGGCACCGCCGCCATCGCGCCGAGCACCCGCTCGTCGCGAATGCCGCTGTCGCGCAGCCGCTGCACCATGCGGCTGCGGGTGCGCTGCGAGGTCATGCCTATCCCATGCCGGTGCTTCACTTCGAGAGCCATTCCCGCGCAAGCGGCAGCTGCGCGTTGTGGGTGAGGTCCAGGCGCAGCGGAGTGACCGAAACCTTCAGGTTGTGCACCGCGTTGAAGTCGGTGCCCGGGCCGGCGTCCTGCGCGCCGCCGGCCGGGCCGATCCAGTATGCCGTCTCCCCGCGCGGCGTCTGCAGCTTGACCACCGGCTCTGCCTTGTGGCGCTTGCCCAGCCGCGTGACCTCGATGCCGCGCAGGCGCGCCGGCTCGACGTCGGGCACGTTGACGTTGAGCAGCACCGGCTCGTGAATCGGCTCGCGGCGAAAGCGCTCGACCAGCTGCAGCGCGATGCCGATGGCGCTGTCGAAATGCTCGCCGGCCTTGCTGGTGAGCGACACGGCGAACGACGGGATGCCGAGCAGGTAGCCTTCGGATGCGGCCGCCACGGTGCCTGAATAGATGGTGTCGTCGCCCATGTTGGCGCCCAGGTTGATCCCCGAGACGATGAGATCGGGCGTGAAGTCCAGCAGGCCGGTCACCGCGATGTGCACGCAGTCGGTCGGCGTGCCGTTCACCGAGAAAAAGCCGTTGGGCGCGCGCCGCACGGTGAGCGGCCGGTCGAGCGTGAGCGAATTCGACGCGCCGGAGCGATCCCGCTCGGGCGCCACCACCGTGACCTCCCCCACTTGGCCCAGGGCCTCGGCGAGCAGCGTAATGCCCGGCGCAAAGTAGCCGTCATCGTTCGACACCAGGATTTTCATGCGAACGATTCTACAACTCGCCGCCGCGGCCGCTGTCGAACTCCCGGTGCGCACCGCGGCCGCGATTCTCGGTTTCCTGATGGCGAGCCTCGCCTGCGCCCAGCTGCAGTACCGCGTCGAGATCGACGCGCCGAAGGAGATGGCGCAGACGCTGCGCGAGGGCCTGCAGCTTGCGCGCTGGCAGGATGACCCGCAAATGACGCCGGAGCAGCTGCGCCGCCTCGCCGACGAAGCGGTACGCGAGGCGCGCGAGACCGCGGCTACCGAGGGCTACTTTTCGGCCACGGTGAGCCTCGAGATCCGCGAGGGCCCCGGCCCATGGGTGGTGCGGCTGGGCGTCGTTCCCGGGCCGCGCACCGAGGTCGGCGACGTCGACATCCGCTTCAGCGGACCGGCGACGCAGGACGAGGAGGCGCACGACCTGCTGCGCCGGGTGCGCGAGCGCTGGAGCCTGCGCCGCGGGCAGCCGTTTCGCCAGGAGGATTGGGAAGCGGCCAAGCGCGCCGCGGTGCGCGAGCTCTCGGGCTGGCGCTACGCCGCCGCGCACGTCGCGCACAGCGAAGCGCGCGTGGACCCGGCGGCGCGGCGCGCCCGGCTCCTGGTGGAGCTGGACAGCGGGCCGCCGTTTCGCTTCGGCGAGCTGCGCATCAGCGGCGTGCGCCGCTATTCCGAGCGGCTGGTGGAGAACCTCAGCCCGTTTCGCGACGGCGGCACCTACGACCGCGACCAGCTGCTGGTGTTCCAGCGCCGGCTCCTGGAAAGCGGCTACTTCGTCAGCGTGCAGGCCGACATCGATCCGGCCGAAGGCCGGCCCGAGGGCTCACCGGTGCGGGTGGCCGTGATCGAGGCGAATACGCAGCACTTCGAGGCCGGCATCGGCTACAGCACCGACGCGGGGCCGCGCCTGGAGGCGCGCTACAGCGACCAGGACGTACTCGATTCGGCCTGGCGCTTCCGCAGCGCGCTGCGGCTGGACGAGAAGATCCGCAACGCGCAGGTGGATCTCGACTCGCCGCCGCGTCCCGGCGCGCGCTGGAACACGCTGTTCGCCCGCGCCCGCGAGACCGACATCCAGAACGAGCTCACCAGCGAGCTGGCGCTGGGCGTGTCGCACAACTGGGGCGCGGAGCTCGCGCCTTCGGCGCTCATCCTGTCGGCGCACATCGAGGAGCAGCGCGTCGCGGGCGAGCTCACCGACGATCGCTATGCCCTCTATGCGGGCTTCCGGCGCAGCTATCGCAACACCGACGACTTCATCGCGCCGCGCTCGGGCTACATGGCGATGTTCGAGGTGGGCGGCGCGGCGCCCGGCCTCGCCTCGCGCGCTTTCCTGCGCGGCATCGTCGGCGCATCGCTTTTCATCCCGAACGGCCGCCGCGGCGATATCCTGCTGCGCGGCCAGGCGGGCCGCGTGCTGGCCGACAGCCGCGAGGGCATCCCGACCAGCTTCCTGTTCCGCACCGGCGGCGACCAGACGGTGCGCGGCTATGCCTTCGAAAGCCTGGGCGTGCCGCAGGGCAACGCCATCGTCGGCGGGCGGCGCTTCGTCGTGATGAGCGCCGAGTACACGCACTGGTTCAGCGATAGCTGGGGCGTGGCGGGCTTCGTCGACGCCGGCAACGCCTGGGACGGCGACAGCGAGCTCGAAGCGGCGCTGGGCGTGGGACTGGGTGCCCGGTTTCGCACGCCGATCGGCCCGATCCGCGCCGATGTCGCCTACGGCGAGCAGACCGGCCAGCTGCGCCTGCATTTCTCCGTAGGCTATACCTTCTGATGAAGTGGGTCCTGGGGTTGCTCGCACTGGCGGTAGCGCTGTGCGCGCTCGGCGCCGCTTGGCTGCTCGGCACCGAAGCCGGCCTGCGCTGGGCCGCGGCGCAGGCCGCTGCCGCGGCCCAGGGCAGGCTCGCGCTGGACGGCCTGCGGGGCGCGCTGGCCGGGGACATCGCGTTCGACGAAATCCGGTATCGCGACGGCGCGACCGACGTGCGCCTCGCCCAGGGCGAGCTTCGCCTCGAGCTCCTCGCCGTGCTCGGCGGCCGCGCCGGCGTGCGCTCGCTGCGCGCCGAGGAGCTCGACATCTCGCTGGGAGACGGCGGCGGGCGGCCAGCGGCGAAGCCGTCCTTGCCGCTGGGGCTGCGCATCCAGCGCGCGGAAATCGGCCGCCTGCGTTTCGGCGAGCTCACGATTCACGAGCTCGAGCTGGATGACGCGGTGCTCGGGGCGCAGGGCGCCGTCTCGGGCAGCGCCTCGTTCGAGGTTCGCGAGCCGCGCTACCCGGCGCGCGTCAGGGTGCAGGCAGGCGGAACCCTCGAGCGCATCGACGCGGGGCTGTCGGCCACGGTCGCCGAAGTTCCAGTGACGGCCCAGGCGGTGCTCACGCCTTTCGCGCCGCGGCCGCTGCAATCGCTCAAGGTACGCGCGGGACCGGCCGACCTGAGCCGGCTCGACCCTGCATGGCCAAACACCGCGCTCACGCTCGAGATGAGCGGCACCGCCGACGCCGGGCAGGCTTTGGCGGGGACGCTCGCGCTGCGCAACGCGCAGCCCGGGACGCTCGACCGGCAGCGGCTGCCATTCGAAACGCTCGACGCTCGCTTCGCCACGGATTTCACCGCCTTGTCGCTGCACGATCTGCGTATCACCGGCGCGGGCACGCTCAGCGGCAGCGCCCGCATCGCGCCCAAGCAGGCGCAGCTCGAGCTGCGCGCGGCCGGGCTGGACCTTCGAGCGCTGCGCAGCACGCTGCGGCGCACGCGCTTGAGCGGCCCGCTCACCATCGTCGCTACGAAGGAGGCACAGCAGGTGAAAGGCACGCTTGCCCAGGACGGCATGAGCCTCAGCGCCGACGCGGTACGCAGCGGCGAGGTGGTGCAGGTTCGCAGCGTGCGCGCCGCCGCCGAGGGCGGCGAAGCGAGCGGCAGCGGCCGGCTGCTGCTCGGACAGCCGATGCGCTTCGAGGCGAAGCTCAGGCTGGCGCGCTTCGATCCCGCTCGGTTCGGCGACTATCCGGAGGGATCCATCAACGGCGACCTGGCGGCAAGCGGCACCCTGCAGGAAACCTTCGAGGTGGATGCGCGCTGGGATATCCGCGACAGCCGGCTGCGCGGCGAGGCGCTCGCGAGCCACGGCACGGCGCGCATTTTGCGCGAGCGCGTTGCGCGCGCGAACGCGCAGGCGAGCCTCGGCCGCGCGCGCCTCTCCGCGCGCGGCGACTTCGGCAGCCCGGGGGACGAATTGGCGCTCGAGCTCGAGTCGGCGCCGGTGGCGCAGGTTCTCGAAGGATGGTCCGGGACGCTGAGCGCGAGCGCGCGGCTGACCGGCTCGTGGGCGAGCCCGCGCGGCAGCCTGCAGGCGAAGGCCGCGGGGCTCGCGCCGCCGAACGGGGTGCGGCTGGAGTCGCTTGCGCTTAGCGCTCAGGGCAGCCTGGCGAAGCACGAGGGCGAGGTCCTGCTTCGCGGCGAAGGCCTGGACATGGCGGCGCAGCTGCGCGGCGGCTGGCACGCATCGGCCGGATGGACCGGCGAGATTACCGGCCTGCGCAACCGCGGCGCCTATCCGCTGCAGCTGGAAGCGGCCGCCCCGCTGACCGTCGCGCCCGGGCGCGTCGAGCTCGGCCGGCTGCAGGCGAAGCTCGGCAAGGGGCGCTTGCGCGTCGAGGGGCTGTCGTGGTCGCCGTCGCGGCTTGCTTCCAGCGGCGAATTCACCGGCCTGCCCGCGCAATGGCTGGTGGTCGCCGGCGGCCTCACCGACCGCTTGCGCGCCACGATGCTGCTCGACGGACGCTGGGACCTCAGCGCCGCGCCGCGCGTGGACGGCACGCTTTCCGTGCGGCGATCGTCGGGCGACCTCCTGGCCGATGACTTCGCCCTGGGGCTGGACAAGGCCGAGCTCGAGGCACGCTTCACCGACGGCGTCATGCAAGGCACGGCGGCGCTCGCCTCGCGCTACGGTACCGCGGAGGTGCGCGGAACCTTGCAGGGCTTGCAGGCCGATGCGCCGGTCGATTTCACCGCGCGCGTGCGCTTCGCCGAGCTGCGGGCGCTACTGCAGCCGCTGCTGGAGGGTGCGCGCATGGACGGGCGGCTGCGCGCCGAGCTGCGGGGGAGCGGCACGCTAAGCGAGCTGCGCCTGGCGGGCAGCGTGGAAGGCGATGCGATATCCCTGCAGATGCCCCCTTACGGGATATTCCTCAAGGACGGGGAGGTGCGCGCGGCGCTCGAAGGCGACCGGTTGCGCATTACGCGGTTGTCGATCAGCGGCAGCGGCGGTGAGCTGACCGCCAGCGGCGTACTGCCGCTGCGCCCGAGCGCCGGGGACGCCCAGCTCGAATGGCGCGCGCGGGAGTTCGGCCTGCTCGCGCGCCCCGACCTGCGGCTTACCGTCTCGGGAGACGGGGAAGCGCGGCTTTCGAAAGGCAAAGTCTCGCTCAGCGGCGCGCTGCGCGCCGACCGCGGCTATCTCGAGCTCGAGCAGGACCGGCTGCCGCAGCTCGGCGGCGACGTGGTGATCGAGGGCCAGCCGCGCACTGCGTCGAACGAACGCGCGCGCCTGCCGGTGGCGCTCGACATACAGCTCGACCTCGGGGAGCAGCTCCAGGTGCGCGGCTACGGGCTGGAAGGCAGGCTCGCCGGGCAATTGCAGGTGGAAACCACGGCTGAAGGCGAGCTGCGCGCCTACGGGCGCATCCAGGCGGTGAACGCCACTTTCCGCGCGTACGGGCAGCGGCTGGAGGTGGACCCGGGCATCGCCATCTTCGATGGGCCGCTCGACAACCCCTCGCTGCAGCTCACCGCCTGGCGGCGCAACCAGCAGGTCGAGGCCGGCGTACAGGTTTCCGGTACCGCGCGCGCGCCGCGCGTGCAGCTCGTGTCGCAGCCGCCGGTGCCCGAAGGCGAGCGCCTGTCCTGGCTGGTGCTCGGTCGGGCGCCGGGGGACGCCACCAAGGCCGACCTCGGCCTGCTGCAGGCGGCCGCCGGTGCGCTGCTCGCGCGCGGCGACCGCATGCCGCTCGACCGGCGCATCGCCCAGGCCTTCGGCGTGGATGAGATATCGCTGCGCGGCAGCGGCGAGGTAGGCGACCGCGTGGTCGCCGTCGGCAAGCGCCTGTCGGACCGCCTGTACGTGTCCTACGAGCAGGGGCTGGGCATCGTCGCCTCGGCGCTGGTGAAGCTGGACCTTGCCCTCACCCAGCGCCTGTCGGTGCGGGCCGAGACCGGAACCTCGAGCGGCGTGGGCCTGTTCTACCGCTTCTCCTGGGACTGAGCGCGCGCCACAGGCGCTCGTGCAGCGGCAGCAGCACCACCATGCACACCGGCTCGATCAAAGCCGCGATGCCGCCGAACACCACCGAGCCCGTGAGCGCGTACATCACGCCAAAGGCCACGCCCATGTGGAGCAGCACCTGGCTGGTTGTCTTTGCGGCTAAGACCATGGTCCACAGCGTAGCCCGGGACTATCGGAATGCCCAATTGGATGTCCCGATGCTGATGATAGCCACGCCCAGGGCGAGCAGCGCCATGCCGGCGGCCTCCAACGCCGACAGCCGCTCGCGAAACAGGCGGCGGGACACGGCGTAGCTGAACACCAGCTCGATCAGGCCTAGAGTGCGCACGTGCGCCACCGGCTCGATGGCGAAGGCGGTGAACCAGCCCGCCGAAGCAGCCGCGCCCATGAAGCCGGCAAACAGCGACAGGCGCCATGCTTTGAGCACCCGGCGCACCACGGCCGGATCGCGCATCAGAAGCCAGCCGCCCAGGAGCAGCGTCTGCACCAGCTGGGCGGCGAGGAGCGTAAAGGCGCCCGCCATGAGAAACGGGGTCCCCGGCAGCGCCAGCGCCGCACCGCGGTAGCCCACCGCAGACATGGCGAACAACGCGCCGCACGCCAGGCCAAGGAGCGCGGTGCGCGAGGTCCATCCGGTCAGGAACGCGCGCAGGGGCTTGTCCTTGTCGGCGGGCGAAAGCAGCAGCACGCCGAGCGTCCCGGCCGCCACCGCCAGCGCCGCCGGCGTACTGATGCGCTCGCCCAGGAAGGCCAGGCCGAACACCGCGACCTGCAGCACCTCGGTTTTCGAGTAGGCCACCCCGAGCGCGAAATTGCGCGCCTGCATCGTGCGCAGCAGCAGCGCGGTCGCCGCGATCTGGCTGACCGCTCCGACCAGTACCCAGAAAGCGAATGTGCCGTTCATATGCGGAACCGCGGACTGCCCCATCCGATGGACCAGGTAAAGCCAAAGCGCGGCGAATGGCAGGCCGTAGAAAAAGCGGACCAGCGTGGCGCCCAGGGTGCCGAGCTCGGCGGTGAGGTGGCGCTGGGCGGCGTTGCGCACCGTCTGGGCGAACGCAGCCCACACGGTGACCGGGATCCAGAGCCAGTCTGCGGGATTCAAGGGCGGTGGTCTCCGTGGCGAGATTTGAACTCGCGACCCCGTCCACCCCAAGGACGTGCGCTACCAGGCTGCGCTACACGGAGATGCGGGGAATTTTACCCCTGTAACTGGTCGAGCACGGCGCGCAGCCCGCGCTTGATGGCCCCCAGGTCGACGCCATTGGCCGCCGGCCCCGCGCGGCCATTGCGCAGCGCGGGCTCCGCCTTGTCCTCGTGGGGTGCGCCGTTGGAGTCCAGGCGGATGCGCGCGCCGCTGATGGTAAAGCCTCCCTCGTAGAGCAACTCACGTATGCGCCGGATGAGCAGCACCTCGTGGTGCTGGTAGTAGCGGCGATTGCCGCGGCGATTGGCCGGCATGAGCTGCGTGAATTCCTGCT
>CBDDSA010000293.1:0-10396 GCA_965233185.1 uncultured bacterium | reverse complement strand
AGGCTGGTGACGGCGCCGCCCTCGACCATGCCGAGCGCCTGCTGCACCGCCTTCCCGGCGTCCTCGATCATCGCGCCCGGCGTGCCGCGCGGCGCGAGCGTGCCGTCGTCGGCGTAGCCGCGGTCCGCGAAGACCTCTCCGGCGGCTGGCAGGCCCAGGCTTCTCGCAATGGAGTAGTTCCTGCTGCCGGAAAGGACATAGATGAAAACCCGCTCGCCCAGGTCCCTCACTGCGCGGCACATGGCGTCGGAGAGCGCCTCGTCGTTGGCGGCCATGTTGTAGAGCGCGCCGTGGCACTTCACGTGGTGGAGCTTCGCGCCGGCCGCGCGCGCGAAGGCTTCCACCGCGCCCGCCTGGTAGACGACGAGGTCGTACATGTCCTGCGGCGAGATCTTCATCACGCGCCGCCCGAAGCCCTGCAGGTCGGGAAGCGATGGGTGCGCGCCGACCGCCACGCCGTGGTCGACGGCCAGGCGCACGGTCTTGCGGATGGTGGCCGGGTCGCCGCCGTGGAAGCCGCAGGCGATGTTCGCCGAGCTGATGAACGGCATGACCTCGGCATCGGCGCCCATCTTCCACGCGCCGTAGCTCTCGCCCATGTCGCAATTGATGTCGATGGTCTTCATTGGCCGTAGTTCCATGCGATGCCGCGCAGCGCGGCGGACAGGCGCTCGCCCATGTGGTGGCGCAGCTCCGCCGCCATGCCCAGGTCGCAGCGCGTGAAGTGCACCGTGCCGCCGGGGGCGAGCTGCGCGAGCCGCGGCACGTCGGCCGAGACGATCTCGGCGATGCGCGGATAGCCGCCGGTGGTCTGGTGGTCGGCCATCAGCACGATCGGCACGCCGTTCGCCGGCACCTGCACCGTGCCCAGGCACGTGGGCCCGGACAGTATCTCATCGTTCTGCGCGCGCGCGAGCGTCGGCCCGGCGAGGCGAAAGCCCATGCGGTTGGAGTCCGGCGAGATGCGCCACACCGCGTCGTAGAAGGCGCGCTGCGCCGCCGGCTCGAAGCTGCCGTAGTGCTGGCCCTCGATCACGTGCAGCAGGATCGGCTCGCGGTCGGGCAGCGTGAGCGGCGGCGCCGACCAGCGCACGCTGCCGCTGCGCTTTTTCTTCAGGGCCTCGAAGCGGGCGCAGGCCGCAGGCTCTTTCAGGGCCAGCACATCGCCGTGGCGCAGCGCGCGGCCCTCGAAGCCGCCGAAGCCGCCGGGCAAAAAGGTGCTGCGGCTGCCCAGCACCGGCTCGACCGCGAAGCCCCCGGCCACCGCGAGGTAGGCACGCGCCCCGCGCACCGCGCGTCCGACGTTGAACTGGCTGCCGGCCGGCGCGAGCACCGGCCGGTTGTGCGGAAAGCTGCCGTCGAACTCGGCGCCGCACAGCGCGACCAGCGTGTCTTCCTCGAAGGCGAGCTGCGGGCCGATGACGGTCATCTCGAGCGCCGCTTCGCCGGGCGGATTGCCCACCAGCGCGTTGGCGAGCGCGAGCGCGATCGGGTCCATGGCGCCGCCGGGGCACAGCCCCACGTGCTGCAGGCCGTGGCGGCCGTGATCCTGGAGCGTGCTGAGCAGCCCCGGACGCAGCACCCGGATGCTCATCCCCGGAACTCTTCTTTCGGGATGGCGCGAAAGCACACGCGGTCGCCGGGCTCGAACAGGCTCGGCGCTTCGCGAAAGGCATCGAAAATGGTGAGCGGCGTGCGCCCGATGACGTTCCAGCCGCCCGAAATGGCGTACGGATAGACGACCGTCTGGTCGTTGGCGATGGCCACCGCGCCTGCCGGCACTACCGCGCGCGGCGTGGCCCGGCGCGGCAGCGAGAGCTTGCGGTCCAGGCCGCCCATGTAGGCGTGGCCGGGCGCAAAGCCGATCATCAGCACCCGGTACTCGCCCGCGGCGTGAAGCTGCGCCACCTCCTCCACCGACAGCTTCGCTTTCTTCGCCACCTCCTCGATGTCCGGCGCGAACTCCGGCGCATAGCACACCGGCACCTCGACGGTGCGCGCGGCGCCCTCGTCCTTGGGGTCGATCTCTTTCAGGCACTCGGCGACCAGGGCGGCCGCCGCCTGCAGCGACTCGCCGTGCAGCTCGGGATGGTCCGGGTCGAAGTGCAGCGCGAGCCCGCCGAGCGCCGGCACCACGTCGCGCAGCCACGGAGCCGCGCGCGCGTGCACGATGGCCGCCAGGCGCTGCACGGCCGCGTTGACCTCGAGGTCCAGCTCTTCGGAGAACTCGACGTACGCGGCGCAGTCACCGAGCGGATGGATGGCTTTGGGACGGAAAGTGCGTGCCACTATTTGTTCTGGACGAATCCTATGCCGCGCGCCTTCGGGTCTTCGATTGGGCGCATCAGTTCTCGAATTGCATCAAAGACGACCTTGAACTGGCGATCGTACTTGGCCTCCAAGGCTTTCAGGCGGCGCTCCAACTCTACATGACTTGACAGCACATCGCGCAGACTCACGAAGGCACGCACCACATACAAGCTCACCTCTACTGCGCGGTCAGTGTTAAGCACGGGAGGCTGCCATCAACGCTCCATGCTCGGTGAATGCATGTGGCAAGGATGGCGAAAATTTCAGCTTGGCAAGGTGGTCACAATTTGCAACCACGTCGTCTCGTTCCGCCCGACTCAGCCGAAAGCAAAAATCAAGATCCGCATCAAGTAGCGTTTTCTGGCCGCGAATGACGAGAATTCGCCTGGCAATGATGCCGGCCGACAATGCTTCAACGCCCGCGTCCACTGCCTTGATGAAAAGCTCCTAATCCTTGGGCCCTTTCGGTATATCGACGCCGATCATGGCGTCCCGGTTGACGATCGACGCCAGGCGCTCTTCGCTCCAGCCTTCGGTGCCGGCGGGGCGCATGGGAAGCACCATGTAGCGCATGTCGGCGGTGGAGTTGTGGACGCGGATCTGCACATCCGCGGGAAGGTTCAGGCCGAATTCGGCGAGGACCGCGCGCGGCTCGCGCACCATGCGCGAGCGGTAGTTGCGCGACTTGTACCAGTCGGGCGGAATGCCCAGGAGCATGCGCGGATAGCACGAGCACAGCGTGCACACGACGGCGTTATGCACCTGCGGGGTGTTCTCGACCACCACCAGGCGCAGCTTGGGCACGTCGATGCCGAGCGACTCGCAGGCGCCCGGACCGTCGGCGAGCAGGCGCTGCCGGAAGGCGGGGTCCACCCAGGCGCGCGCCACGACTTTTGCGCCGCGCTCGGGCGTGCGACGGCGCATGTCCTCCACCGTTTCGGCGACCTGCGCCTCGGTGAGCACGCCTTTCTCCACGAGGAGCTCGCGCAGGCTCACTTCCATCAGCTGGAAGTAACTCAGGGGCTTGTAGGTGCCGTGGTCGCTCATGCTTTTTCCAGCCAGTGCTGAAAGATTTCGATTTCCAGGACGTCGGTGTCGCTGCCGCGGTAATCCGGCCAGACGTCCTTTTGGCGGAAGCGCACGCGGTACAGCGGCTGGGCCGGCAGGCCGTCGCGCATCTGCGCCAGCTCCTCCGGGTTGGGAAAGCTGCCGCACAGCCGCTCGATCGTGCCGGCGTGCCCGCGGATGTAGAACGGGGTACGGATATGGCCCAGCGGCGCCGCGTTCCTGACCCTTACCGTTTCCCCGACGGAAAAGCGGGGCGGCGCGGCGACGGGATAGTCGGTTACGAACTGCGGCTGCATACTTCCTCCATCTTGCGCCCCAGCTCCTCGGTGGTGATGATGCCGCGCTGGATCAGCGCCTGCCCCAGCGCGATCACCCAGCGCTCGTAGTAGCCCATGCTGTCGTAGGCCTGCGGCGCCAGCGCCTCGATGTTCTTGCGCCGCTCGTCCACGGTGATGGACTTGTTCATGAGGACCGCGAGCGCATCCACGCGGCGCTCCCAGTCGGCATAGTCGTGCTCGTTGCGCTCCACCGGCCCCGCCGGCAGCCCGCCCATGTCGTGGTGGCCGCGCTCGATCACGCGCCCTCCCGGCGGCGCTGGATCTCCTCCATCTTGCGTCCCAGCTCCTCGGTGGTGACGACGCCGCGCTGGATGAGCGTCTGCGTCACCGAGGTGATCCAGCGCTCGTAGTACGTGGTGTTGTCGTATACCTGCGGCCCGAGCGCCTCGATGTTCTTGCGCAGCTCGTCCACCGTCATGCGCTTTTCGCCCTTCACCCCGGTGAGGATCGTCACCAGCGCGTCCACCCGCCGCTCCCATTCCGCGTAGTCGTGCTCCGTCGGCTCCACCTTGCCCGCCGGCTCCCCGCCCATGTCGTGGTGGCCTTTTTCGATCATGCCACCCATTCGGACACCGGGGCGTTGGCTTCGTGCAGAGGTTGGCAGACGATGTCCACCAGGGTTGGACCGCCGCAGGAAAGCGCTTGTTTCAAAGCTTCGTTCAGTTTCTCCGGATCCGTGACTCGAAACGACTTGACCCCAAAGGCCTCGGCCACCTTCGCATGGTCGGTGAGGCTGAAGTCCACGGAGAAGTAGCGCTGCTGATAGCCGGTTTTCTGGCCGGCCTTGATCCAGCCGTAGACGGCGTTGGCGATCACCACGAAGGTGATGGGCAGCTTCAGGCGCACCGCGGTCTCGAGCTCGCCGACGCACATGCCGAAGCTGCCGTCGCCCATGACGGCGACGGTTTTCACCTGTGGGCGCCCGATATGCGCGCCGATGGCGGCGGCGAGCGCATAGCCGAGCGCGCCGTGCGCGCGGTTGGAAAAGAAGCGCCGCCCGGTGCCTTTGACCCGATAGAACGCCGAGAAATACGGGCACGGCGTGCCGGGGTCCGCCACCACAATGGAATCCTCTTCAAGCATCGCATCGAGCGCAGCAACCACCCGCTCGGGTTTGATCGGCGTGTCGTTGGAGGCGGCGAGCGCATCGAAGGCGGCGAATTTTTCGCGCTTTTTCGCTTCGACCAAGGTCAGATCGCCCTTCCTGGGGGTGACTGCTTCGTTGAGAGCCTCAAGGCAAAGACGCGCATCGCCGACCAGCGGCACGTCGACCGCGTAGTTGCGCCCCGGCACGGCGGGATCGACGTCGATGTGGATGATGCGCGCGCCTCCCGGGGCCGGATGGCGCCAGCGCTCGGTGGTGACCGAGCCGGCGCGGCAGCCGACGAACACGATGACGTCGGCGGCGTCCACCACCGCACGCGTCTGCGGGGTGCCGCCGTTGGAGCCCACCACGCCCACGGCGCGCGCCGCGCGCTCGTCGATGGTGCCCTTGCCGCTCACCGTGGTGGCGACCGGCGCGGAGAGCTTCTCGGCGAGCTCCAGCAACTCGCCCTCCGCCTTGGACAGCACCACGCCGCCGCCGCAGATGATCAGCGGCGAGTTCGCCTGCCGCAGCAGGCGCGCGGCGAGCTCCACGAAGGAAGGGTCGGGCGCGGTGCGGCGCGACGGATACGCGCCCAGCGAAGGATCGGCCCACAGCTCGCTTCGGTCCACCGGGGCGTTCTGCACGTCGAACGGCAGCGCGATGTGCGCAGCGCCGGGCCGCCCGCCGGTCATGGCCTCGAAAGCCGCGCGCAGTGTGCGCGGGATATCGGCGGCGCGATCGAGCACGGCATTCCACTTGGTCAGCGGCTTCATGAGGGCGCGCTGGTCGAGCTCGGTGAGGGTGAAGCGGCCCCTGGAGGCCACCGAGACGTCGGTGTTGAGCGCGAGGATCGGCACGGAGGACTCGTTCGCCTCGACCAGCCCGGGGAGGATATAGGTGGCGCCGCCTCCGGAGGGGCCCTCGCACACGCCGACCCTGCCGGTGACGCGGGCATAGCCGTCGGCCATGTAAGCAGCGTGCCGCTCGTCCCGCGTCAGGATGTGACGGATGGACTTCAGCCGGCCCAGGGCGTCATACAGCGGAAGGCTGGTGTCGCCGCACAGGCCGAACATCACTTCCACCCCGTGCGCCCGAAGCATTTCCACCACCGCCTCGGCGCCCGTGACGGTAGTTATTTCAACGGCCTTGTTCACGCGGTTATATTAACGCGATGAAGTCGGGGCGGCAGACCACCGTGCTGTTCGCCGGCGTGACCGGCAGCGCGGAGCTGTTCGACGCCGCGGGCGACGTGCGCGCGGCCGACGCCATCATGCGCTGCCTCGAGGCGTTTCGCCAGGCGGCCGCGGAAAGCGGCGGGCGCGTGGTGAAGACCATGGGCGAAGAGATCATGGCGCTGTTTCCCACCGCCAACGGCGCGGCCGACGCGTCGGCGCGCATGCAGGCGGCGATCGAGTCGCTGGTCGAGATGGGAGGACCCAGGCTGGGCGCGCGCGTGGCCTTCCACGCGGGTCCGGTGATCCAGCACGACGGCGATATATTCGGCGACTCGGTGAACATCGCCGCGCGCCTGGTCGAGCAGGCCACCAAGGGGCAGGTTCTCACCACCGCCGAAACCGTGGCGCTGCTCGCCCCGGCCGTGCGCGGCTCGACCCGGCAGCTCTACGACATCACCGTGAAGGGCAAGGAAGAGCAGATCGCCCTATGCGAGTACCTGTGGCAGAAAAGCCCCGACATCACCGATTTCTCGGCGCTCACGTCCGTGCTGCGGGCGCCGCGCGCCGGCCTGCGGCTGCGCTACCAGGGCAAGGACGTGATCCGGCGGCGCCGCGAGGAATCCATCACCATCGGGCGCGACGCCGGCTGCCTGCTGGTGGTGGCCGACGCCAAGGCCTCGCGCCAGCACTGCGTCATCGAGCGCCGCGGCCACAAGTTCATCCTGCGCGACCACAGCACCAACGGCACCTACGTGGCGGTGGAGGGCGAGGAAGAGATCATCCTGCGGCGCGAGGAGTTCACCCTGCGCCGCCACGGCTGGATCGCGTTCGGCCAGCCGCGCGCGGAAACGCCCGACGTGGTGGAGTACTTTTGCGAGTAAAGGCGCTAGTGCAGCGTGTTCTTTTGCAGCGCCTGCGACAGCTCTTCGGGATCGAGCGGCTTGACCAGGTGCAGATCGAAGCCGGCCTCGTGCGAGCGGTGCCGGTCGGCGTCGGTGCCCCAGCCGGTGACCGCGACGATGCGTAGCGGGCGCTCCTTGCTCAGCGCGCGCAGCCGCCGCGCCACCTCGTAGCCGTCGATTCCCGGCAGGCCGATGTCCAGCAGCACGATGTCGGGCCGGAATTCCCGCGCGGCATCGAGCGCCGCCATGCCGTCGTGCACCACGCAAGTTTCGTGGCCCAGCGATTTCAGCAGCATGTCGAGCGTGAGCGCCGCGTCGGCATTGTCGTCCACCACCAGCACGCGCCGGGCCGCCATCGGCGCCGTCGCCTCGGCGGCGCTCGGCGCCGCGGCCTGGACCGCGCCCTGGCGCAGCGGCAGCCTGAGCGTGAACTCGCTGCCCTGGTTCTCGCCCTCGCTGCGCGCCTCGAGCACGCCGCCGTGCAGCTCGGCGATGCGCCGCGCGAGCGCAAGGCCCACGCCCAGCCCGCTGCCCACGCGCTGCAGCGGATGACGGCCCTGCACGAACATGTCGAACACCCGGCCGATAAGCTGCGGATCTATGCCGCGGCCGTTGTCTCGCACCGACAGCACGGCCTGCCCGGACTGCGCGTGCAGGCGCAGCGTGATGTCGCCGCCCGGCGGCGTATAGCGCGCGGCGTTGTTGAGCAGGTTGGTCAAGAGCTGGGTCAGTCGATGGTGATCGCCCTCCACCAGCACCGGCTCTACCGGCAGCTCGAGCGCCACGCGGTGGCGCGCCGCCTCGATGGCCGGCGCCACCGTCTCCAGCGCCGCGCGCACCACGTCCGCCAGGCCGACCGGGGCCCGCTCGAAAGCCAGCGCGCCGCGCGTGACGCGCGAGATGTCGACCATGTCCTCGACGATGCGCGACAGCTGCGCCGCTTGGCGATCGATGGTGCGCCGCAGCTCCTCCTGGCGGGCATCGCCCGGCGGGGTCTTCGCCATGACGTCGACCGCGGCGCGGATCGGCGCGAGGGGGTTCCTCAGCTCGTGCGCCAGCATGGCGATGAACTCGTTCACGTTCTGCGCCGCCTTCTCCAGGTCCTGGATGTGCTTGCGGGCGGTGAGGTCCTGCGTCACCTTGGCGAAGCCGCGCAGGTGGCCGTGCGTGTCGTACAGCGCGGTGAGCACGGCCCTCGCCCAGAAGCGCGAGCCGTCCTTGCGCAGCCGCCATCCCTCCGCCTCGGCGCGGCCCGTGCGCCGCGCCATCGCGAGCTCCTCCCACGGCTTGCCCGCTTCGATATCCTCGGCGGAGTAGAAGCGCGAGACATGCCGTCCGAGGATCTCGCTGCGCGCGAAGCCCTTGATCTTCTCCGCACCGGCGTTCCAGCTGGTGACCAGGCCGTCGGGGCTGAGCATGAACACCGCGTAGTCGATGACCCCCTCGATTAGCAGGCGAAAGCGCTCCTCACTCTGGCGCAGCGCCTCCTCGTGCGCCTTGCGCTGGGACAGATCGCGGGTGATCTTGGAGAAGCCGAGCAGCCGGCCGTTCTCGTCGCGCAGCGCCGTGATCACCACGTTGGCCCAGAAGCGCGAGCCGTCCTTGCGCACGCGCCAGCCCTCGTCCTCGAAGCGCCCTTCGGCGGTGGCGGCTTTCAGCTCCTCGTCCGGCCAGCCGCGCTCGAGGGCCTCGCGCGTATAGAAGATGGAGAAGTGCCGGCCGATGATCTCGCTGGGAGCGTAGCCCTTGATGCGCTCGGCGCCCAGGTTCCAGGTCATGATCCGGCCCTTGGGGTCTAGCACGAACAGCGCATAGTCGAGCGTCTGCTCGACGACCATCTGGTAGAGGCGCGGATCCACGGGCCCGAAGATACCATTGCGGGCCCTTCGGGTACCCTATGGCGCGCATGGATATCGCACAGCGGCAGAAGCCCGCGCCGGGGGAGCTGTTCCTGGACCACGTGTCGCATTTCGTTCCCGACCTCGATGCGGCCGCCGCCGTCATGGAAGAATTGGGGTTCGTCGTCACTCCGACATCCGCGCAGGTCGCCGGCGGCGAGCCGGTGGGCGCGTCCAACCGCTGCGTGATGCTCGAAGAGGGCTACCTCGAGCTCCTGACCCCCACCCACGACTCCCCGGCCGCGCAGCGCATGCGCGCGCGCCTGGCGAAATTCACCGGCGTGCACCTCGCCTGCTTCGGCACGCCGCAGGCGGAAGCCGAGCACGCGCGCCTGGCCGCGCATGGCTTCTCTCCGCAGGAGCTGGTGCGGCTGGAGCGAGCGCTGGAGGAAGGCAATGCAGTGCGATTCAACGTGGTGCGCCCCGAAGCGCAGACCATGCCCGAGGGCCGCATCCAGTACGTGCAGCAGCTCACGCCTGAGGCGATCTGGACGCCACGCAACCTCGCGCACCGCAACGGCGTGGTCGCGCTTTCGGCGCTCTACGTATGCGCAGACGAAATCGCCCCGAACGCCGCGCGCTGGGCGCGCTTCACCGGGCTGCTGCCGTTCGCCGCTCCCGAGTGGGCGGAGCTCAAGGCCACGCGCGGCAGCGTGGTGATGGCGACGCAAAGCGCGCTCGTGGCGCGCGGCGGCTTCGGTCGCGTTCCCGCCGCCCCCGCGCTCGCCGGGTATGCGCTGCGCTGCCGCAACGCGGCCGCTTTTGCCGCGCGCTGCACCGGTTTCGGCTTGCGTGTTGAAGGCAGAGGCAGGCATTACAGCGTCACCCTGCCGCCGGCGCTCGGCGGAACATGGGTCCTCTGGGGTTGAAGTTCTGATTTAGAATTCCCGTTCCTCAGGAGGGGTTCAATGAACGTTTTTCTCAAGTCAGCCGCAGTCGTGGCGCTCGCGTTCGCCGCGTCCACTGCCTTCGCCCAAACCATCAAGATCGGCTTCATCACCAGCTATTCCGGCTTGAACGGCAACCTCGGGCCCTACATGGAGCGCGCGGTGCGCCTGTACATCAAGCAGCATGAGAAGGAGCTGCCCAAGGGCGTGAAGATCGAGCTCATCACGCGCGACGACACCGGGCCCAACCCGGACAAGGCGAAGCAGCTCGCGCAGGAGCTGATCGTGCGCGAGCGCGTCCACCTGCTCGCCGGGGTGATTTTCACGCCGAACGCGCTCGCCATCGCGCCGCTCGCCACCGAGGCCAAGGTGCCGTTCGTCATCATGAATGCCGGCACCGCCATGATCACCACGCGCTCGCCGTACATCGCGCGCACCTCGTTCACGCTGTGGCAGTCGAGCTACCCGCTGGGCACCTGGGCGGCGAAGAAATTCAAGACCGCGTATACCCTGGTGAGCGACTACGGGCCGGGCCACGACGCGGAAACGGCGTTCACGCAGGCGTTCAAGGAGGCCGGCGGCAACGTCGTGGCCAACGTGCGCGTGCCGCTGCAGAACCCGGACTGGGCGGCCTACATGCAGCGCGTGAAGGACGCCAAGCCCGACGCGCTCATGGTGTTCATCCCGGCGGGCAAGACGGCCACCGCGGTGATGAAGAACTTCGACGACCT
>CBDDSA010000292.1:0-9610 GCA_965233185.1 uncultured bacterium | reverse complement strand
GACCGCGGCCGCCGAGGACGTCATGGCGGCCTACGAGTTCGCGCGCACCCTTCCGTACGTCGACGGCTCGCGCATGATCCTCGCCGGGCAGTCGGCCGGCGGCGTGGCCTCGATCTTCACCGCCGGTGCGCGCGCCCCCGAGGGGCTGGTCGCCGTGCTCGCCTTCGCCGCCGGCCGCGGCGGCAATCCCAGCCGCAACCCCGGCGTGCCGTGCGCCATCGAGCCGCTCGCGCGCGTGTTCGACGAGCTGGGCAAGGCCGTCAAGGTGCCGGTGCTGTTCCATTACGCCGAGAACGACCATTTCTTCAATCCGAATACCTCGCGGCTGTGGTACGAGCGCTTCACTGCGGGCGGCGCCAAGGCCGAGTATGTCCTGCAGCCCGCCTTCGGCCGGGACGGCCACTATATCTTCAGCGACGATTCCGGCGTGAAGCTCTGGCTGCCCGCAGTCGAGCGCTTCCTCGCCAAGTACAACGTCCCCTTCGAGCGCATGCAGCCCCCGGAGCAGCTCGCCAAGCCGCTGCTCGCCGGCCAGTAGCACCCGACCCGCCCAGAAGATAAACGAAGTCCAGCCGCGCCCGGCGAAACGCCCGGCGCGGCGTCGCCTAGGTCAGTCCCGGGCGGAGGGCCACCACGTCACCCAGAAAGCCAGGGTGGGGATTTCATTGACCTCGGAAACCTTCGGAAAAAACGTGAAGTTCAGCGTGACGGCGCGATATTGGTAGGCGGCGATCGGCAGCGGCGCGAGGAAAGCCTTGCCGCGGTTATAGGTGTCGCTGTGCAGGGCGGCAAGCGCGCCGCCCATACGCCAGCCCTCACTCATTTTCCACAGTGCGCCAGCGCCTGCGAGCCGCGCCGTGTTGCCACCCGAGTCCCGGTAAGCGCCGATGTCAAAGATCCATTGCAGCCGTTCGCTGTGCGGAACCCGGTAACGCAGGCCGATGCCGGGGTTCGTTTCATTGTCCACTCCGAGAGCACGCGCGCGCTCGCGGTCGAAGTGATAGGAGAGCCCGTAGAGATTGACGCCGACGTCCGCTGTTGCCGCGAACGGAGCACTCAAAACCACACCGGCCAGTAGCCTTCGGAGCATAAGGAAATATAGGCGAAAAAAAAGGGACAGACCCCTGGGGGTCTGTCCCTTTTCTTTTTAATGCTCGCCGCCCGAGCGAGCCCTAGCCAGAGGAGGAGGAGGAGGCGTCGGATTTAGCTCGGACGGCGAGGCAAGCTGTCAGTTTGCTGTCAGTGTGCGGAGCGCGGCGTTTGAAACATCCGGGCTACCGCGGCCTTCGCGTTCGTCCAGGATTCGACGAGCGCGTTGAGCCGGAGTTCCCAGCGTTCCGCAGCCTCGATGTCGTGCACGTGACGCGCGCGGACTTCGGGCGGCAGCTGCTGGAGCGCATTCTTCCAGAATGTCGTGGTGAGGTGGTTACGCATGTCGAGCCGCCTTTCCGGTGAGCGCCGAGACCGCGCGTTCGAATCTGGATTTGAGGGCGGCCGCTGCCGAAACGAACATCGCCGCGAGCAGGCGGGCGCGCTCCTCACGTGCGCGTTTCTCGTACGCGTACAATTCCTCCTGGGTGGGAGCGTGGTAGATGGCCTTTTTCATGCAGTAGAACATAAGGCCGCCGCCCCTCAGGGACAAACGATCAATCCTCACGTCTGGCATAAGAAAAACTCAAGGTTCGCGTGATTTACCGCCTGCCGCCGCTGAATGCCCTGCGCGTATTCGAAGCCGCCGCGCGCCACTTGTCGTTCAAGGAGGCGGCCGCCGAGCTTTCCATCACGCAGGCCGCCGTCAGCCACCAGATCAAGACCCTCGAGGAGTACCTCGGTGTGGAATTGTTCCGCCGCGCCGGCCGCGGCGTGCAGCTCACCGAGGCGGCGCGCGCCTGCCTGCCGAAGCTGCGCGAGGGGTTCGACGCGCTCGCCGCCGCGGTGGAAACCATCCGCGAGCGCGCCGCCGAGTCGGATCTCCTGATCACCGCGCCGCCGGTGTTCACGGCGCGCTGGCTCATGCCGCGCCTGGCCGATTTTTCGCGCCGCGAGCCGAAGATCGAGCTGCGCGTATTCGCCTCGAGCAAGATGGTCGACGCCGGCGCGCTGGATTCGCCGACGCTGGTGAGCGGCCTGGATCTGCGCGAAGACGTCTCCGGGGTGGAAATCCACTTGGGGAGCGGCCATTACCCGGGCTACCGCGCCGACCGGCTGTTCGGCGTGTCCATGACCGTGGTGGCGAGCCCGGAGCTGGTGGAAGGCAACCCGCCGCTGCATAAGCCCGAGGACCTCGCGCACCACGTCCTGCTGCACGATGACGCGATGGAGCTGGTCGCCGGCGGCAACGCCTGGCAGCGCTGGCTGGAGACCGCCGGGGTGGCCGATCGCGTCGACGCGGGCAAAGGCCCGCGTTTTTCCTCGAACATCCTGTCGCTGGAGGCGGCTTCGCAGAAGCTGGGCGTGGCCCTCGCCCTGCGCCCGCTGGTCGACTACGACATCGCTTCGATGCGCCTGCGCGCGCCGTTCGAGATCGAAATGAAGCCGCAGTCGTCCTATTACCTGGTGTGTCCCGAGGTGATCGCCGACCGGCCCGGGGTCGCGGCGTTCCGTGCCTGGCTCCTGGAGCAGGCCGAAGGGGTATAATGCCCCGGTAGCAGTTCCCGCCGCAGTTCAGGCAGTTAGAAATACCAACGCAAGTAACGGCGCTTTGCCGGCGCGTGAGAGGTTTTTGCCATGGCCAAGGAAGAAATGCTGGAGATGGACGGCACGGTCCAGGAAGTGCTGCCCAATACGCAGTTCCGCGTCGAGCTGGAGAACGGCGCCAACGTGCTCGCCTACGCTGGCGGCCGCGTGCGCCAGAACCGCATCCGCATCCTGGCCGGCGACCGCGTGCGCCTCGAAATCTCGCCCTACGACATCAGCCGCGGGCGCATCAACTACCGCCACAAGGACGAGCGCGCGCCGGTGTTCAACCCGCAGCGCAAGCCGATCTACAAGAAGCGCTAGTCAGTAGCAATTCGGGGTCAGGGTCGTAATTCAGCGCGCGCGTACGCGGCGCCTGAATTACGACCCTGACCCCGAATTCGTTTCCCGTCTTGTTTCAGTTGTAACCCCCTGTTCCGGCGCGAATCTTGCGGCGGGGTTGAATCCAACCCGACTGCCGCAATCTAACTGCCGTGAGATCGCGCGATTTTTCAAGCTGGATGCTGGGCGAGGCGCTGTCGATGCTCGACCGCGCCGAGCGCCTGCAACGCCAGTTCTTCACCCATGCCATGGACGCCTGGGAGCCGCCGGTCGACGTCCTCGAGACGCAGACCGGGCTCGAGGTGCACGTGGCGCTTCCCGGCGTCGCGCCGGATTCGATCACCATCGCGCTGGACGCCGCCGGCGTTTCCGTATCGGCGCTGCGCCCGTTCCCTTGCCGCGAAACCGGCGCACACCTGCACCGCATCGAGATTCCCTACGGCCGCTTCGAGCGGCGCATCGTCCTGCCGCTCGAGGATCCCTACATGCCGATGGAGCTGGTCGAGCGGCGCCTTGCCGAGGGCGTGCTGACGTTGACGTTCCGCAAAAAGGAGGGCGCATGAAAGAGCAGAAAACATTGGCCGGCGAGGAAGAGCCGCGCAGCACCGCCGCCCCGGCAACCCCGGGCAAGGCGCCGCTCAAGCCGCTGCCCGAGGATGCGCTCATCGTCATCCCGATGCGCAATACCGTGCTTTTCCCGGGCGTCATCTCGCCCATCACCGTCGGCCGCCCGGCCTCGGTGGCGGCGGCGCAGGAAGCCGTGCGCAGCGAAAAGAAAATCGGCTTTCTCCTGCAGCGCGACCCGCAGAAGAACGACGTGCGGCCCGACGAGGTCTACTGGGTCGGCACCGCCGGCCAGGTGGTGCGCTACATCACCGGCGCCGAAGGCGCGCACCACCTCGTGGTGCAGGGCCAGAACCGCTTCCGCGTGCTCGAGTTCCTCGAAGGCTGGCCCTTCATGGTGGCGCGCGTGCAGGCGGTGGCGCAGGACGAAACCACCAATTCGGACATCGAGGCGCGCTTCCTCCAGCTGAAGGAGCAGGCGACCGAGGCGATCCAGCTGCTGCCCAACGCGCCGGAGGAGCTCGCGGTCGTGGTGCAGCAGGTGGCCTCGGCGGGCCTGCTCGCCGACATGGTGGCGAACCTGCTCGACGTGAAGAACGAGGACAAGCAGGATCTGCTCGAGACCTTCGACCTGAAGCGGCGGCTGGACAAGGTGCTGGAGCTCCTGGGCGAGCGCGTCGGGGTGCTGCGCATCTCCAAGGAGATCGGCGAGAAGACGCGCAAGCAATTCGACGAGCGCCAGCGCGAGCACGTGCTGCGCGAGCAGATGCGCCAGATCCAGAAGGAGCTGGGCGAAGGCGACGAGGGCAGCGCGGAGATCGAGGAGCTGAAAAAGGCGATCGAGGACGCGGGCATGCCCGAGGACACGTACAAGCACGCCTCCAAGGAGCTGAAGCGCCTCGAGCGCATGGGCGAAGGCAGCGCCGAGGGCTCGATGCTGCGCACCTACCTCGAATGGCTGTCGGAGCTGCCCTGGAAAGATCCCGAATCGAAAGAGATCAACATCGCCGAAGCCCGGCGCATCCTGGATGAGGACCATTTCGGCCTGGACAAGATCAAGCGGCGCATCCTCGAGCACCTGGCGGTGAGGAAGCTCAACCCCGCCGGCAAGAGCCCGATCCTGTGCTTCGTCGGTCCGCCGGGGGTGGGCAAGACCTCGCTCGGCCAGTCCATCGCGCGCGCCACGGGACGCAAGTTCCAGCGCATCGCGCTGGGCGGCGTGCACGACGAGGCCGAGATCCGCGGCCACCGCCGCACCTACATCGGCGCGCTGCCGGGCAACGTGATCCAGGCGATCCGCCGCGCGGAGTCCAAGAGCGCGGTGCTGATGTTCGACGAGAACGACAAGCTCGGGCAGGGGGTCTTCCACGGCGACCCCTCCTCGGCGCTGCTCGAGGTGCTCGACCCGGAGCAGAACGCGCGCTTTCGCGACAACTACCTCGGCGTGGACTTCGACCTGTCGAAGGTGATGTTCATCACCACCGCGAACATGCTCGATACCATCCCGGGCCCGCTGCGCGACCGCATGGAGATCATCCATCTCCCCGGCTACACCGAGGAGGAGAAGCTCGAGATCGCCAAGCGCTACCTCGTCAAGCGGCAGATGGAGGCCAACGGCCTGGCGAGCGCCGATCCGGCGATCGAGAACGTGAAGATCACCGACGAGGCGCTGCGCGCCATCATCCGCGAGTACACGCGCGAGGCGGGGGTGCGCAACCTCGAGCGCGAGCTCGGCTCGGTGCTGCGCTCGGCGGCCATGAAGTTCGCCGAAGGGTTCTCCGGCAAACTGGAAATCAAGCCGGAAGACCTTCCGCCCATCCTCGGTGCCCGCAAGTTCGAGAACGAAGTGGCGGAGCGCACCTCGGTGCCCGGCGTGGCCACCGGGCTGGCCTGGACCTCGGTGGGCGGCGACATCCTGTTCATCGAGGCCTCCAAGGTGCCCGGCAGCGGCAAGCTGATCCTTACCGGCCAGCTGGGCGAGGTGATGAAGGAGTCGGCGCAGGCGGCGCTCACCCTAGCCAGGAACTACCTGGCGGATGCGTTCGACAAGACCGACCTCCACATTCACGTGCCGGCGGGCGCGACGCCCAAGGACGGCCCGAGCGCCGGCGTGGCGATGTTCCTCGCGCTGGTGTCGCTGCTCTCGGGCAAGCCCGTGCGCCACGACGTCGCGATGACCGGCGAGATCTCGCTGCGCGGGCTGGTCCTGCCGATCGGCGGGGTGAAGGAGAAGACCCTCGCCGCACTGCGCGCGGGCATCAAGTGCGTGATGCTGCCCAAGCGCAACGAGAAGGACCTCGAGGACGTACCGGCCGAGGCGCGCGCGAAGCTTGACTTCGTGTTCCTCGAGCGCGTCGAGGACGCGGTCAAGACCGCGATCGGCGAGCTCCCGCGCGTCGAGCGCCGCGCCGCCTAATCGGGGTCAGAGCCCGAAAGCGAAATCGGGCTCTGACCCCGATTTCCAGGGCCTACGGCTTCGGTTTAGCAGCGGCCGCCCCAGCCACGCCGGTTTTCACGTTGTCGATCAGCCGGATCACGGCACGCTTGCGCGCTTCTCGGCGCGACAGCAGCCATTTGCCAGCTTCGGAGACGTGGATCCAGACGGGCGGGGTACGGAAGCCGGGGACTTCCCGGGTTGCCTTGCTCATACGTGGGGAAAGCGTACCTCAAAGGCGGCCGCCGGGAAACACTCCGTTACATCCGGCCGGCACAGCGCGCCTTAAAATCGCCGCCGATGCGCAAAGTTCTCAAGTCCTTGGCGTTATTGGCGGTTTTGGCCGCGATGACCGGCTGCGCCACCAACCCGATCACCGGACGCAGCCAGTTCATGGTCATCTCGGAGAAGATGGCCATAGGCGAGTCGGCTGCGGCCTACGGCTCGATGATGGGCGATCTCACGAAGAAAAAGAAAATCGAGGCCGACAGCGAGCGCGCCGCGAAGGTGCGCGAAATCACCGACCGGCTGATCGCGCAGGCGGTGCGCTTTCGCCCCGAGGCGGCGAGCTGGAACTGGGAAGTGCAAGTCATCAACGATCCCAAGCAGGTGAATGCCTTCTGCATGGCGGGCGGCAAGATGGCGATCTACTCCGGCATGTGGGAGCAGCTCAAGGCCACCGACGACGAGATCGCGCAGGTCATGGGCCACGAGATCGGCCACGCGCTCGCCAACCATACCCAGGAGCGCATGTCGATCGCCATGACCTCGCAGGTCGCCACGCAGATCGCCGCCATCGCGCTCGCCTCGCGCGAGAACCAGGGCCTCGCCCTCACCGGCGCGCAGATGGCGGCGCTCTTCGCCATCCAGCTCCCCAACAGCCGCGAAAGCGAGACCGAAGCCGACCAGATCGGCATCGAGCTCGCCGCGCGCGCCGGCTACGACCCCGCGGCCGCGGTCACGCTGTGGGAAAAGATGGCGAAGCTCGGCGGCAAAGTGCCGCAGTTCATGTCCACCCATCCCTCGCCCGAAAACCGCGCCGCGCGCCTCAAAGAGCTCGGCACCCGCGTGCAGCCGCTCTACGCCGCAGCCAAGTCCGGCGGGCTGGCCGATGCGCCCAAGTTCCTCAGCCCGCGCGACGGCGGCGCCAACGAACGGGTCGTCAGCAAGCCGGGCGAGCTCACGCGCGAGGAGTACGCCGCGCGCCAGGCCACCGAGACCCTCACCTTCCTCTCCGAGTCCTTCGAGCGCTTCAAGAGCGGCAACGCCGTCTTCGACTGCCGCGTGCCCTGCAGCTTGGGCTACTCGCGCGCCAAAGCCGACTGGAAAGCCCTCCACGCCAAAGGCGCCTGGCGCGACCTCGCCGTCTCGGTGATGCAGGTGGGCTACCTCAGCGACCTCTCCTACTTCCTCCTCGCCGAAGCCGCCAAGGGCCTCGCCCTTCCCGACGCCGCGTCCACCTACTACCAGCGCGCCCTCGCCGCCGGCAAGCAGTACTCCTGCGCGAGCAGCATCGACGACTGCGAGGGCTTCGAGGTGCGCAAGCTCGCTTCGGCGGCGCTCGCTCGGTAATCGGATAGCCTTTTACGGCGAGGCGAATTCCTTGCCTTTCGCCAAAAGCTCTGCAAGCCGCGCGACTTTGGCGCCTTCTTCCGCAGTGTCGCGGCCACCTCGTCCGCGGTCGCCCTGTTCTCCCGAGCTTGCCGAAAGATCTCCGCGATTCCAAGAGTTCGCCACGGGAATGCGCTTGAAGCGCCTGAGGTACATCTCCCTCGGAGTGTAGACCCGTCAAGGATTGTGGCCCATGCCTTCGCACCTCGGGCACGGACCGGAACGATTACCTGCCAAAGTACCGGCCCCGCTGCCGCTTACAGCAATTCCGCTTGGGATGAAGGAGAAGGGCACTAGGGCACAAGGGGTTTGTCGCGGCATACCATTGGAGTGCGGCGTTCAAAGCAGAAGCCTCGCGGAAAAAGCGCGCGGCCTCCTCATGTTCCCGGGAACGACACCCGAATGGCTGAACCTCCAGTCGCCGCCCGGCCGTCACGAACAGAAGCCAACAAAGTGGAATGCCTAGGCGGTGTCGGATGGCTTTACAGTGAGAGAGTGTCACGTTTACAAACTCCTGAACTAATAAAAGAAAAGCGCATGGCATTGCCATTGCTTGTCGCTCCCCGGGAGCGTATGCGATGAACTCTATAACGAAATTCGCGGGTCTCTTTCTTCTCACGTTAACTGCCGCAGCCGGCGTTGCTGCACCTATCGATTACTCGGAGACCTCTGGCGATCTTTCCTTCAGTGCTCATCTAGGAAGCCTTGACGTCGGGGACAACAAGATCCAAGGACACCTCTGTTGGGTTGTTTTAAGCACTAACCCGATCGTGTCCAGTTGCCAAGATTCCGACAACTTCAGATTTGATCTGCCATCCCATCTCGCCATAACGAATGTGAGTCTCGACTATTCAACCAGACCAGACGGCGGCGGCAGTCTGTTCCGCGCAGAGCTCACCACGGCGTTGAGTGAAGTCGTGCCGATGGTCGATCCTTTAGCTCAGCAAACGGTCGATATAACGGCGTCTGGCAGTGTCGACCTGTATTCTTCGTTATTCCCCTATAGCGGAGCGCGCGGAACCCTTCTACTGAACCATGGCATGGGTTTAAGTTGCAGCCCATTCCCGTGCGGCTTCCAAACCGATTACATCTGGACTATCTCGGTTGCTCGGGTAACTCAAATACTAGAGCCTACGGTTCTGGCACTTTTTGCGATTGGATTGGTGGGACTCGGCTTCAGCCGTCGAAAGAGCGCCGGGTAACTAGACACGTAAGGAACGACAAAACCTGGTAGGGCAGCGTTCATAAGAAAGGGGGAAATGTGTTGATTCGTTTCGTTGCAAATCTAGCAAGCGTCTTTCTACTAAGCGCTGTGACCGCGCTCCATGCAAGTCCCTTCACCTTGTCCCGTTCTCAAGCCGATACAGGAGGTATAGCTGACGACGGCACAGTCATCATCAGCCGGGATTTCGCAACGAGCGCGAACTCCAGTGTCCTTACGCAGACGGGCTCCCAGCCCAGCCTTTACGCGAAAGCTCGGACTAGTTTTGGCGACTAGGGGTCCTTTGCGCAAGCTACGGGGCAGGGCACAGACCTTGGAGCCTTCGGAACGACGATTTGGTCTGATGGATATACCGTGCAGGGTGGCGGTGGCAGTACCCAAATATCCGTAAGTGTGGACCTTGGGGGAACGGTGTCGAGGACTGGCGCGGGACCCGCGGAAGAGGTGGGATGGATGTATGCAATGTTCGTCTCTGCCAGCCCGTTCAGCGGTATTTCGCTTTTGGATTGGCTCGACGAGGATAGTGCTTACTCCCAAGACGGCTACTTACTCGCGCCGATTGGAAGTGAACTCATATTTTCCGATTGGGGAACCATAAGCATCGATAAGACCATTCAAGGTGGGATTGACCCGCTTTCGTGGACACCTCATCCTTTGGAAAGGAAGGGAGTCCGATGCCGAAAGCAAGAACAGTCCCATACCCTGGTGAGTTTCGCCAGAAGCTGATCGAGTTGGTCGAAGCTGGGCGCAGTCCTGAAGAG
>CBDDSA010000291.1:0-19331 GCA_965233185.1 uncultured bacterium | reverse complement strand
GCCGGTCTCGCCTTCGGCGGTGGAGCGAAACAGCGCCGAGACGTCGTTCTGGCCTTCCACGTCGGCCTTGGCGGCGAAATACAGGTAGCGGCGGTTCGCCTGCGATTCGCCGGCAAACGCGGCCTTGAGGTTGTCGTGGGTACTCGTGCCTTTGAGCGGCTTCATGAGGGTCCTCCTTCTATGGGAAGCGGCAGCCTAGAGCCTGCCGCGCAATAGATCAAATCGAAAATCGCAATCCGTCCCATCGACTAGGTCAATCGCCGCTCCACGGTGGTTTCGGCGCCGTCGCGCAGCACCTCCGCGAACCCCATGCGCATGGCGAGCTCCAGCATCTCGCGGTTGTCGGTGAGGATGTGGCCATAGAGGGCTTCGTAGCCCGCGGCGCGTGCCGCCTCGCACAGGCGTTGCAGCAGCGCCCGGCCCAAGCCCTGCCCCTGCCAGGCGTCGGCCACGGTGAGGGCGAACTCGGCGGTTTTGCCGTCGGGGTTTGGCGCATATCGGCCCACCCCGATAAACGAGTCTTCGTGAGAATGCAAAGCTACAAGCGCCAGCTCGCGGTCGTAGTCGAGCTGCGTGAAGCGCGCCAGCATGCGCGGCGACAGCTGCGGCAGGTGCTGCATGAAGCGGTGGTAGCGCGAGCGCTCGGACAGGCCGGCGAAAAAACGCAGCTCCCGCCCGGCGTCCTCGGGGCGGATCGGCCGCACGCGCACCCGGCGCGCGTCGCGCAGCGCGAGCTCGCCTTCGAGCTCGGTGGGATAAGGGTGGATCGCCATGTGCCCGTAGCGCGCCGGCGCCAGGCGCCGCGCCGGGTCTATGACCACGCGCGCGTCGGCGATCACCGCGCCGCCCGGGTGGGCGAGCACGGGATTGAGGTCCATTTCCTTAAGCCAGGCGAGCGCGCACACCATGCGCGAGACGCCGCGCACGATCGACGCGAGGGCGTCGAGGTCGGCGCCCGGCACGTCGCGGTAGCCCACGAGCAGGCGATGCACGCGCGTGCGCGCCATCAGCTCGCGCGCGAGCGTCGCGTTGAGCGGCGGCAGGGCGAGCGCGGTGTCGCGCACCGCCTCCACCGACACGCCGCCGGCGCCGAAGGAGATTACCGGGCCGAAAACCGGGTCGGTCGACATGCCGACCAGCGCCTCGCGCGCGTGCGCGAAGCGCAGCATCGGCTGCACGGCCGCGCCTTCGATGCGCGCCTGCGGGCGCAGGCGCTTCACGTGGCGCATCATGTCGTCGAACGCCGAGGCCACCATGTCCGCGTTCTGCAGGTTGAGGCGCACGCCGCCGACGTCGCTCTTGTGCGTGATGTCGGGGGAATGGATCTTCACCACCGCCGGGAAGCCGATGGCGCGGGCCGCCTCGACCGCTTCGTCCCGGGTCCGCGCGACGATGGACCGGGTCACCGGCAGGCCGAACGCGGCGAGCAGCGCCTTGGCCTCGTGCTCCGTAAGCAGCGTGCGGTTCTGCTTCACGGCCTGGTCGAACAGATGCCCGGCTTCCTTCAAATCGGCCGCCGGCTCATTCGCTTCGCGCGCGAGCGGCGCTTCCATGAGCTGCGCCTGGTTGCGCCGGTACCGGCACAGGAGGGAGAAGGCCTCCACCGCGTTCTCCGGCGTATGGAAGTTGGCGATGCCCTGCGCCTCCAGGCAGGCGCGGCTCTCGCCCTGGTCGAGCGCGCCGAGCCATGCCGCGAGCACCGGCTTGCGCGTTTGGGCGGCGGCCTGCGCCACCGCGCGCGCGGCCGCCTCCGGCGCGGTCACCGCCACCGGCGAGTACATCGCGAGCAGCGCGTCCACGCCCGGGTCGGCGAGCAGCGCCGCAGTGGCCGCGCCAAAGAGCTCCGCCGGTGCATCGCCGATGAGGTCGACCGGATTGCCCCGCGACCACTGGCTGGGGAGTTTTTTATTAAGAGCCTCGATCGTCGTTCCCGACAGTGTTGCTAATGGAACCCCGTTCTCGCTCGCGCTGTCCGCGGCCACGACGCCCGGGCCGCCGCCGTTGGTGAGGATGGCGAGGCGCTCGCCGTCGGCAAAGCGCGGCGTGGCGAGGATGCGCGCCGCGCCGAAAAGCTGCGTGTAGGTCTTGACGCGCACCGTGCCGGCGCGGCGCAGGGCCGCGTCGAACACGTCGTCGGAGCCGACCAGCGCGCCGGTGTGGCTGGAGGCGGCCTTCGAGCCGCTCGCATAGCGTCCCACCTTGAGCACCACCACCGGCTTTACGCGTGCCGCGGCGCGCAGCGCCGACATGTAACGGCGCGCGTCGCGGATGCCTTCCACGTACAGCAGCACCGCCTCGGTGGCCGCGACGGCCACCAGGAAGTCGAGGATCTCGCCAAAGTCCACGTCGGCGGCCGCGCCGAGCGACACCACGCTGGTGAATCCCACGCCCGCGCCATGCGCCCAGTCGAGCAGGGCGCTGCAGATGGCACCCGATTGCGACACCAGCGCGAGCGATCCGGCGCGCGCTGGCGTGCGCGCGAAGGTGGCGTCGAGCCCCGCATCGGTGCGCATTGCGCCCAGGCAGTTGGGCCCGAGGATGCGCACCCCGTGGCGCTTTGCCGCTTCGAGCATCTCCTCCTGCAGCGCGCGCCCGGCCGCGCCCGCCTCGCCGAAGCCGCTGGATAGGACGATCGCCGCCTTGATGCCGGCGGCGCCGGCTTGGGCGATGATGCCCGGCACGGTGCGCGCCGGGGTCGCGACCACCGCAAGGTCAGCCTTGGCCGGAAGCCGCGACACGGAGGCATAGGCAGGCTGGCCGAATACCGTCCGGTGCTTCGGATTTACAGGGTAGAGCGCACCGCGCAGGCCGCCCGCGGCGAGGTTGCGCCAGACGATCCGGCCCAGAGAGCCTTCGCGCTCGCTCGCCCCGAGGAGCGCAACGCAGCGCGGCGCCAGCAGCGGCGCCAGGTAATGGGACAGGCTGGGCAGAGAATCGGGGGCCAGAGCCCGATTTTACGTCCTGCTTGGAACCACCCCCACCGCAAGGCGGCGCCGCGGCGCCCGGTACACTCCGGCGAGCTCCCAGTGATCCGAGGTCGGCGAATGGCGCAGCAGGAAGCAGCGGCCGTCCTCGGCCTTGACCTCGAAATAGCGGTGGCCGGTATCGCGCCAGCGGTCCAGGATCGCGATCACCGGCAGGCGGCGAGCGCCAAGATAAAACACATGCGGCTCGCTTTCGCCGCCGCGGCCCGGACAACCGTAAACGCAGATCTTCATGACGCCATCCTCTCGGTCGGGAACCATGCAAGGACCCGGCCGGGCGCCATGCGCCGTTCGGCGCAGGATTAGCGCAACTTGGCGTGCTCCGGCGCGCCGGCGAACGGGCCCGCCGAGGTGGCGGCCGCGGGCGCCTGCTGCCAGGCCCACAGGCCGAGCACCGCCGCGATGAACAGAACGCTGGCAAAATTGAGCGGCTTTTTCATGCCGCGTATTCCAGCACCCTCGCGTGATGCCTGAACCGGGCGCCCCTGCTCCTGTCGGCGCGTCGCTCAAGAACGAGGACATGGCCCGCGTGCTGGAGGAAATTGCCGATCTCCTCGAGCTGGGGGACGACAACGCGTTTCGCGTGCTCGCCTACCGCAACGCCGCGCGCGAGCTGCGCGGCACCGGCTACGACATCCCGGCGCTGCTCGCCGCCGGCGAGCCGCTGCCCAAGATGCCCGGGATCGGCGCCGACCTGCAAGCGAAGCTGCGCGAGATCTTCGCCACCGGCACCTCGGCCACGCTGCAGAAGCTGCGCCAGGCTTACCCCAGCGGCATCACCGAGCTGCTGCGCCTGCCGGGGGTGGGCCCCAAGCGGGTGCGCCTGTTCCACCAGCGGCTCGGGGTAGGATCGCTCGCCGAGCTCGAGCAGGCCGTCCGGGCCGGGCGCCTGCGCGCCTTGGGCGGGTTCGGGGCTAAATCGGAACAGCGAATCCTCGAAGCAATCGAAACGGTAAAATCTTCCCATGCCAGGCGCCCTTGAAGCCCTGCTCGACCGGGTCGGTCAGGCGACCGACACGCCCTTCCGCGTGCGCTTCGTGAGCGGCCGGGAGTACCGCAATTCCGACGAGCCGCCGGCCTTCACCCTGATTTTCAACAGCGCCCGCGCCGAGCGGCGCGCCGCGCTGTACGGGCACGTCGGCATGCTCGAGGCCTACTTCGACGGCGAAATCGACATCGACGGCAGCCTGCAGAAGGCGCTCGCCGCCGGCATGGAAGGCGGCATCGACCGGGCCAGGCTGCCGGTGCGGCTGCTCAACCGCTGGCACGAGTTCCTGCACAACAACGGCAGCCGCAGCCAGGCGCAGAAGAACGCCGAGTTCCATTACGCCCTGGGTCCGGAGTTCTACAAGCTGTGGCTGGACGACCCGCTGATGTTCTACACCTGCGCGTACTGGAAGGCCGGTACGCGCACCCTGGAGGAGGCGCAGCGCAACAAGGCCGAGCACGTGGCGCGCAAGCTCCTGCTCAAGCCGGGCGAGGAGGTGGTCGACGTGGGCAGCGGCTTCGGCGGCTTCATGCTCTACGCGCACGAGCATTACGGCGTGAAGGTCACCGCCATCAATACCACCGGCTCGCAGGCCGAGCACGCGCGCCGGGAGATCGAGCGCCGGCGCCTCGGCGCCTCGCTGCAGATGCACGGCGACTTCCGCGACGCCGGCCGCGAGTTCGACAAGGTGGCCTCCATCGGCTGCCTGGAGCACGCCGGGCGCGACCAGCTCGCCGAGGTGATCCGCGCCCACGCGAGCTACCTGAAAAAAGGCGGCATCGGCCTGCTGCACTTCATCGGCCACGTCGGGCGCATGGACACCGACTTTTTCATCCGCAAGTACATCTTCCCCGGAGGCTGGATCCCCAGCCTCGCCGACGTCATCGTCGAGATGGAGAAGTGCGGGCTGGAAATCCTCGACGTGGAGAACCTGCGCCGGCACTACGCGCTCACGCTGGATCACTGGGGCGAGCGCTTCGACCGCAACTGGGACAAGGCGCGCGCGCTCGATCCGAAGCGCTTCGACGAGCGCTTCCGCCGCATCTGGCGCGTGTACCTGTACGGCTGCGCCGAGATGTTCCGCTCGCCCACCGGACGCACGCATCTGTTCCAGATCGTGTTCTCCAAGGGCAATGTGTCGATGACCAGCTACCCGATGACCCGGGACTTCCTCTACGAACCCGAACCCGCATACCAGGAAAAAAGAAGCTCTGGCCGCGCAGCTTAGGGCGGGCAGCGGCGCCGTAGGCCTGTCGAAGGAGACGTCCAACCTGTTCCGCGACCGGGTGGCCGCGCCCCGGCGGCGCCTGGACGTCTCGGCCTTCCGCGACGTGCTCGCGGTGGACCCGGCGGCCGGCTGGGTCGAGGCGGAGGGCATGGTCACCTACGAGGCGCTCACCGCGGCGTGCCTCGCGCGCGGCGTGATGCCCGCGGTGGTGCCGCAGCTCAAGACCATCACCCTGGGCGGCGCGGTCGCCGGCGTGGGCATCGAATCGTCCTCGCACCGCTATGGCCTGGTGCACGACACGGTGCTCGAGATCGACGTGCTGCTGGGTGACGGGCGCGTGGTCACCGCCACGCGCGACAACGAGCACGCCGACCTTTTCTACGGTTTCCCCAATTCCTACGGCACGCTGGGCTATGCGCTGCGCGTCAAGGCGAAAACCGTGCCGGTGAGGCCGTACGTGCGGCTGGAGCACCTGGACTTCTTCGACGCCGGCATTTATTTCAGCGAGCTGGGGAAGCGCTTACGCGCGGGCGAGGCGGATTTCGTCGACGGCACGGTGTTCTCGCCCAAGAAGATGTTCATCACGCTTGGGCGCTTCACCGACAAGGCGCCCTACACCAGCGACTACACCTTCGAGAAGATCTATTACCGCTCGATCCCGGCGCGGCGCGATGACTTTCTCAGCGTGCACGACTACCTCTGGCGCTGGGACACCGACTGGTTCTGGTGCTCGAAGAACGTGTTCGCGCAAAACGGCTTCGTCCGCAGATTCCTGTACGGCAAGAAGCGGCTGGGCTCGCGCCACTACACCAGGATCATGCGCTGGAACAGCCGCGTCGGCGTCACGCGGCGCATCGAGAAGGTGCTCGGCCTGCACGCCGAGTCGGTGATCCAGGACGTCGATATCCCGATCTCGCGCGCCGCCGAATTTCTCGAGTTCTATGCGCGCGAGATCGGCCTGTGGCCGCAGTGGATCTGCCCCATCGGGCCGGTGAAGGACGCCGGCCATTTCACGCTCTATCCGATGCGCGAGGACTGGTACGTCAATTTCGGCTTCTGGGACGTGAAGCGCACGCGCGAGCCGCACGCCGCGGGCCACTTCAACCGCCTCATCGAGCGCAAGGTGGTGGAGCTCGGCGGCATCAAGGCGCTCTACTCGGACAGCTACTTTCCCGAGGAGGAGTTCCACCGCCTGTACGGCGGCGAGGCCTACCGGGCGCTCAAGGCCAAATACGACCCCGACGGCGCCTTCCCCGGCCTCTACCAGAAAGTGGTGCTCAAAGCCTAATCGGGGACAGCCTAATTCGGGGTCAGTGTCGTAATTAAGGCGCCGCGTACGCGTGCTCTTAATTACGACACTGACCCCGAATTAACCCGAATTAAAGGGTCGGGCCGATGGGCGAAGCGTGGGTCTTTTCGTACTGCGTCTGGCAGCGGATGCAGCGCTCGGCAGCCGGGTTGGCCTGCAGGCGCGCAAAGCCGATGTCACCGCCGCATTCGATGCAGGTCCCGTAGCTGCCCTCGACGATGCGCCCATGCGCGGCGTCGAGGCTGCGCAGCTCCGACAGGTCGCGCGAGGTATCGGCCTGGTCGAGGTCGGAGATCAGGCTCGCGACCGACTCGTCGCCCGGGTCGGGAGAGGCGCCGGCCATGTCTTCCAGGCGGTCGCCGCGTACCTTGTCCAGGTCGTGCTCGATCTCGGTGCGCAAGGCGGCGCGCCGCTTCTCCACGGTCGCCTGCAACTCCTGCGTCTGCTGTGCTGTCAGTGCCATGAAACCGCTTGTCGCAAGGAGCATGCCACTTAGCCGAAGCGGCTGCGCGGATCGAATCGGGAGGCTTTGCGCAATTCCTCGAAAAGCTGCTTTTCTCGCTCGGTGAGGTCGGCCGGCACGGCGATCTCGAGCACCGCATAGAGGTCCCCGGCGCCGCCGCGGGGACGGGGCAGGCCCTTGCCGGCGAGGCGCAGCTTCTGGCCGGCCCTGGAGCCGGGCGGGATTTTCAGCGTGACGCGGCCCTCCAGGGTGGGAATGTCCACCTGCGCACCGAGCGCCGCTTCCCAGGGCGCGAGCGGCACGTCGAGGTCGAGGTCGTGGCCGCTCGCCCGGAACAGCGGATGCGGCTCGAGCTGGATCTGCAGGTAAAGATCCCCCGGCGGGCCGCCGTTGGCCCCCGGGCCGCCCTTGCCGGCCAGACGAAGGCGCTGACCGTCGGTAGCGCCGCGGGGAATGCGCGCAGTAAAGCTGCGGCCATCGAGCTGCACCGAGCGCTCGGCGCCGCGGTACGCCTCCTCGAGCGTCAGGCGCACCGGGACTTCGTAGTCCTCGCCGGGGAAGGCGATGGGTCGGCCGCCGAATCTCTCGCCGCGGGCGCCGCCACGCCGCCCAAAGCCGGTGGCCCGCCCGAACGCGCCCAGGGACTCGAACAGCTCCGACAGGTCGACGCCCCCGAGGTCCTCGCTGCGCCCGCCGCCGAAGCGGTCGAACCAGTCCGGCGGCGGGCGGAAATCCTGGCCCGGTCGGAAGCCGCTGCCCAGGCTGTCATAGGCCGCGCGCTTTTCCTTGTCGCGCAGCGTCTCGTATGCCTCCGAGACCTCCTGGAACTTCTCCTTGGCGTCGGCTTCCTTCGAGACGTCGGGATGGTATTTGCGCGCCAGCCTGCGGTAAGCTTTCTTGATGTCGTCCTCGCTCGCGGAGCGCTCGACCCCCAGCACCTTGTAGTAGTCCTTGTATTTCATGCCGGGCTAGATGGGGGCGCCGGGCGGGCCCTTAAAGCGGGCGGCACGGCGCTTGCATCTCGTTGATTTGGAAACATGAACCTGTACCGGGTGGAAACGCAGCTTGCAAGCCTGGATCGGCTGGTGCCGCACCTGACCGAGCATGGCTGCGACATCAGCGCCCAGGACGCAGCGCGCAGCCTGATGGGCTACTTCGACGCCGCCGCCCTGGCGCGCGACGACAAGTTCGTCGGCATCACCTACGCCAGCCTGCGCGACAAGCTCAAAGCCATCGCCGAGGGACGCTCCAAGCGCCTGTCCGTCGACCAGGTCGCCGCGTTCAGCCGGCTGTACCGCGAGCAGATGCTGCGCGAGAGCGGCGCAACATCCGGTAACAAAATCTTCCTGTAATACGCCGCTCCGCGGGGCCATATGGGGTGAGCAGGAATCTTCCTGTTCTCCCACATTAACTCAAGGAGCACCACATGAAATCGATTCGCAACGTCGTCGTGGCGATCGCCGCGGGCAGCGCGCTGTCGCTGGGGGCGGTGGCCTTCGCGCAGGACGCCAAGCAGCCCGAGGCGGCGAAGCCGGACGCAAAAGAGCACCAGCACCGCGGCGGCGCAGGGCAGCATGGCCACGGCGGCATGCATCGCATGGGCGAGATGCGCGGAGGCTGCCACAACCAGTCCTGACGGGCGTTTGACGCAGGTCAAACCGGCGCGCGACTGGCTCGCTAGCATGGGGCATCCCTCCAAGGAGTGCCCCATGGCCAACATCGCGCGCTACAACCCGTTCGACGAGCTGTTCAACGAATTTTCCAAGGGTTTCTTCGTCAGGCCGTTCTCGCCTGCCGAGGGCGCCGAGCCGAAGATGAAGCTCGACGTCAAGGAAGACGAGAAGGCCTACACCGTGCGCGCCGAGATGAAGCAGGAGAAGGAAGAGAAGAAGGACGAGAAGCTCATCTACAGCGAGCGCAGCTACGGCATGGTGAGCCGCAGCTTCTCGCTGCCCGCCGAGGTCGACGCCGGCGCCGCGAAGGCCGAATACAAGGACGGGGTACTGAACCTGGTGCTGCCCAAGAAGGCGGGCGCCCAGTCGCGCCGCCTGCAAGTCTCCTGACCGCCTGCTTCCATTGCGGCCTGCCGGTTCTCCAGCCCGGCAGGTTTCGCGTCGCGCTGCTCGGCGCCGTGCGCGAGTTGTGCTGCGCCGGCTGCGAGGCGGTGGCGCGCACCATCTCGGCCGCGGGGCTGGAGAGCTATTACGAGACGCGCTGCGCGCCCGCAGCCGTGCCGCAGGCACTGCCCTCCACCGAGAACCCGTTCGCCAGCTTCAGCGGAAACGAAGCCTGGCTGATCATTGACCGCGTGCGCTGCGCAGCCTGTCTGTGGCTGGTGGAGCAGACGCTGCGGCGCGTGCCGGGCGTGACGCGCGCCGACCTCAACTATGCCACCCAGCGCGCGCAGGTGGCGTGGGACCCGGCGGGCACCACGCTGTCGCAGATCGTGGCGGCGGTGCGCGCCGTGGGCTACGACGCCTATCCGTACGATGCGCGGCGCCACGCCGAGCTCGAGCGGCGCGAGCAGCGCGGCGCCCTGTGGCGCCTGTTCGTGGCGGCATTCGGCTCGATGCAGGTGATGATGTACGCGTTTCCCGCCTACATCGACGGCGGCGGTCTGTCGCCCGAGGCCGAAGGGCTGATGCGCTGGGCGAGCCTGCTCATCACGCTGCCGGTGCTGCTCATATCCTGCAGGCCCTTTTTCGCCGGCGCGCGCCTGGAGCTTTCCCAGGGCCGCCTCGGCCTGGATACGCCCATCGCGCTCGGGCTGGGCGGCGCTTTCACGGCGAGCGCCTGGGCCACGTTCACGGGAAGCGGCGAGGTGTACTTCGACTCCATCGCGATGCTCGCTTTTCTGCTGCTGGGCGCGCGCTTCCTCGAAACCGCGGCGCGGCGCCGGGCGGCGCGGCAGCTCGATCCGCTGCTTCGCCTGTCGTGCGGCCCGGTCCTTTCCCCCGGCGAGCGCGTCGTGGTCGCCCCTGGCGCGCAGGTGCCCGCCGACGGCTGGGTGCTCGAGGGCCGCTCGAGCGTCGATGAATCGCTGCTCACCGGCGAGTCGCGCCCGGTGGCGAAGGGCACGGGCGAGGCGCTCGTCGCAGGCTCGGTGAACCTCGAGCAGCCGCTCACCCTACAGGTGACGCGCAGCGGCGCCGATACGCGCGCCGCCGCGATCGCGCGCCTCGCCGAGCGCGGCGCCGCCTCCCGGCCCAAGCTGGTGGAGGCCGCCGACCGCGCCGCGCGGCATCTCACCTGGGTGATCCTGGCGGTGGCGGCGATCGCGGGCTCTCTGTCCGCCAACCCCTGGATCGCGGTGGCGGTGCTGGTGGTCGCCTGCCCGTGCGCGCTCGCCCTCGCCGCGCCGGTGGTGCTGACCCGGGCGAGCGGCGCGCTCCTGGCACTCGGCGTGCTCCTCACCCGGGCGCGCGCGCTGGAGACGCTCGATCGGGTGACCGACGTGGTGCTCGACAAGACCGGCACGCTGACCAGCGGCAAGGTCTGCCTCTCTAACGTAACCATTCTGGGCGAGGCGAAGAAAGCAGCCTGCCTGCGTCTTGCGGGGGCGCTGGAGGCCGCGAGCCGGCATCCGATTGCCCGGGCCTTTGCGGCTTTCCACGAAGGATTGAAGATCGAGGCGGCGCGTCAGGAACCCGGGCATGGACTGGAAGGGCGCGTGGAAGGCAGGCGAGCGCGCATCGGCACCGAGGCGTACTGCCGGGAAGGCTTCTCGCTGGCGCCGGCCGGGGTTCCCGCGTCTGCGCGCTCGCACGTGTTCCTGGCGGACGAGCGCGGCTGGCTCGCCGCCTTCGCGCTGCAGGACGAGCTGCGCCCCGAGGCGCAGGCGCTGCTCGACGAGCTACGGGTACGCGGCATCGAAGTGCACCTCGCCAGCGGCGACGCGCCCGACGCGGTCGCGGCGATGGCCCGCCGCATGGGCATCGCGCGCTACACCGGCGCCATGGCGCCCGAGGACAAGCTACGCCATGCGTCCCGGCTGCAGGCCGAAGGCCGCGTCGTTGCCATGGTGGGCGACGGCCTGAACGATGCCCCGGTGCTCGCGCGCGCCGACGTGTCGTTCGCCATGGGCAGCGGCGCCGACGCGGCGCAGCTCACCGCCGACGTCGTACTGATGAACAACTCGCTCGAGGGCATGCTCAGCGCCTTTTCGGTGGCAAGGCGCGCGATGCGCCTGGTGCGCCAGAACATCGCCTGGGCGCTCGCCTACAACGCGATTGCCATCCCGCTGGCGGCAATCGGCTTCATCGGCCCGTGGGAGGCCGCGCTTGCCATGGGCGCGAGCTCGCTCACCGTGCTGCTGAACGCCTTGCGCCCGCTCGAAGGAGCACCGACATGGAAAGCCTCTACCTCCTCGTTCCCCTCTCGGTCGCCCTCGTATTCCTGATCGGCGCCGCTTTCTGGCGCGCGCTGGAAGGCGGGCAGTTCGACGACCTTGAGCGGCCGGCGCACGACATCCTCGCCGACGACGACCGCCCCGCGAAATCGGGGTCAGAGCCCGAATAGCGAATCGGGGTCAGAGCCCGATTGACCACCCGACAGCCCAACCTACTTCCGGTCGGTGGCGTCCTCGATCTTGTCGCCGGCGCGCTCGACGGCGTTGTCGACCTTTTCGCCGGCTCTTTCCAGCGGTCCTTCGCGCTCGCACGCGGCGAGAAAGGCGGCGGCGAGCAACGCAAGAATCAGTGCTTTCATGTGAGCAGTCCCAGGATTCCAATGATGATGAGGTAGAGCGCAACGATGTAGTTCAGCAGCCGCGGCATGATCAGGATCAGGATGCCGGCGGCCAGTGCCACGATCGGCTGTGCCAGGATGAACATCCGGCAAGCGTAAGCGGTCCATTGCGACGCCTTGACGCGGCGGCGTGCGGCGGACGGCTTAAGGGCGCGGAGGACACCACCGGGCGCCTGTTCCCGATTCGTAATTCTGGCTCTGACCCCGATTGCGTAGTCTTGATGTAGGTCAAAAGGCCGATTCAGCAGCGCCTTAGCATGGCCCATTCCCAGCGGGAGAGCCATGCAATCAGACGCTTACAACTACAAGGTGGTCCGGCAGTTCGCGATCGCGACGATCGTCTGGGGGGTGGTGGGCATGGCGGTGGGGGTGCTCATCGCCGCGCAGCTGCTGTGGCCGGAGCTCAATTTCGACATCCCGTGGCTCTCCTACGGGCGCCTGCGGCCGCTGCATACCAACGCGGTGATTTTCGCCTTCGGCGGCAGCGCGCTTTTCGCCACCTCGTACTACGTCGTGCAGCGCACCTCGCATGCGCGGCTTTTCTGCGACCGGCTGGCCGCCTTCACCTTCTGGGGCTGGCAGGCGGTGATCGTGTCGGCCGCCATCACGCTGCCGCTGGGCATCACCTCGTCGAAGGAGTACGCCGAGCTCGAGTGGCCGATCGACATCCTGATCGCGCTCGTCTGGGTGGCTTACGCGGTGGTGTTTTTCGGGACGCTATTCAAGAGAAAAATACCGCACATCTACGTCGCGAACTGGTTCTTCGGCGCATTCATCCTCACCGTCGCGCTGCTGCACATCGTGAACAGCGCGGCGATGCCGGTCACCTTCTGGAAGTCGTACTCCGCCTACGCCGGCGCGCAGGATGCGATGGTGCAGTGGTGGTACGGCCACAACGCGGTGGGCTTTTTCCTCACCGCGGGCTTCCTCGGGATGATGTACTACTTCATCCCGAAGCAGGCCGGGCGCCCGATCTACTCGTACCGCCTGTCGGTGGTGCACTTCTGGGCGCTCATCTTCACCTACATGTGGGCCGGCCCGCACCACCTGCACTACACCGCGCTGCCGGAGTGGACCCAGTCGCTGGGGATGGTGTTCTCGCTCATCCTGCTCGCGCCTTCGTGGGGCGGGATGATCAACGGCATCATGACCCTGTCGGGCGCCTGGCACAAATTGCGCGACGACCCGATCCTCAAGTTCCTCATCGTCTCCCTCTCGTTCTACGGCATGTCGACCTTCGAGGGGCCGATGATGTCGATCAAGACGGTGAACGCGCTGTCGCACTACACCGACTGGACCATCGGCCACGTGCATAGCGGGGCGCTCGGCTGGGTGGGCCTGATCACCATGGGCTCGATGTACTACCTGATCCCCAGGCTTTTCAACCGCACCGAGATGCACAGCGTGCGCGCTATCAGCCTGCACTTCTGGATCGCCACCATCGGCATCGTGCTGTACATCGCGGCGATGTGGATCGCCGGCGTGATGCAGGGCCTCATGTGGCGCGCGGTGAGCGAGGACGGCACGCTCACCTACACCTTCGTCGAGAGCGTGAAGGCCACCTATCCCTTCTACGCCATCCGCCTGCTGGGGGGCGTGCTCTACCTCTGCGGGATGCTGGTCATGGCCTGGAACGTGTATCGCACGGTCGCCGATTCGAAGCTCTCGGAAGCGCTCATCCCTTCGCCCGCCGCAGCGCTGCACGCATCATGAAAATCACTCACGACCTGATCGAGCGCAACCAGGCGCTGCTCATCATCCTGGTGGTCCTGGTGGTCGCCGTGGGCGGCATCGTCGAGATCGTGCCGCTGTCCTTCCAGAAATCGGTGACCGAGCCGGTGGCCGGCCTCAAGCCCTACGACGCGCTCGCCCTCACCGGGCGCGACGTCTACGTGTGCGAGGGCTGCTACAACTGCCACTCGCAGATGGTGCGGCCGTTCCGCGCCGAGGTGGAGCGCTACGGGCCGTTCTCGGTGGCCGGCGAGTTCGTCTACGACCGCCCGTTCCAGTGGGGCTCCAAGCGCACCGGCCCGGACCTCCACCGCGTGGGCGGGCGCTACTCCGACGACTGGCACCGCATCCACCTCGCCAACCCGCGCGACCTGGTGCCCGAGTCCAACATGCCCGGCTATCCCTGGCTCGAGCGCGCGCCGGCCAACGCGCGCGACATCGAGGCCAAGATGCGCGCGCTCGCCCGCCTGGGCGTGCCCTACACGGAGCAGGAGATCGGCGCCTCGCGCAAGGCGCTGCAGGGCAAGACCGAGGCCGACGCCCTCATCGCCTACCTCCAGGGCCTGGGCACTGCCGTGAAAAGGAGCCGTTAGATGGACATCAACCTGATCAGGGAAGCCGTGACCGTTTGCGCCGTCATCGCCTTCCTCGGCATCGTGTGGTGGGCCTACGCGCCCTCGCGCAAGGCGCAGTGGCAGGCGAAGGCCGTGCTCGACGAGGACGACGCATGAGCCTTTTCACCAGCGGCTTCTGGGACGTGTTCGTCGCGGTCGTGGCGGTTGTGTCCATCGTCGCCTGCGGCGTGTTCCTGAAATCGCAGAGCGTGCGCAAGGCGCCCGGCGCAGCCCCGACCACGGGCCACGTCTGGGACGAGGACCTCGCCGAGTACAGCAATCCGCTGCCGCGGTGGTGGAGCTGGCTTTTCTACCTCACCATCGTTTTCTCGCTGATCTACCTGGTGCTGTATCCCGGCCTGGGGAGCTGGCCGGGCACGCTGGGCTGGTCGCAGGTCGGCCAGCTCGAGCGCGAGCAGGCGGCCGCGGCGAAGCGCTACGGACCCCTCTACGAAAAATTCGCCGGCACCGACGTGGTGGTGCTGTCGAAAACGCCGGCGGCGCTCGCCGTGGGCGAGAAGCTGTTCCTCAACAACTGCGCGCAGTGCCACGCTTCCGACGGCGGCGGCTCGCGCGGCTTTCCCAACCTTACCGACCGCGAATGGCTGTGGGGCGGCGACGCCGGGTCCATCCGCACCACCATCGCCGAGGGGCGCACCGGCACCATGCCGCCGTTCGGCGGTGCGCTGGGCGAGCAGGGCGTGAAAGACGTGGCGCACTACGTGCTGTCGCTTTCCGGCCGCACCCACGACTCCCTGCGCAAGGCGCGCGGCGAGCCGCTGTTCAAGTCGACCTGCGCCGCCTGCCACGGCGCCGAAGGCAAGGGCAACCCGCTGCTGGGCGCGCCGAACCTGTCCGACAAGACCTGGCTGCACGGCTCCGCGGAGACCGTCATCGTCGAGACCATCACGCGCGGCCGCACGAACCAGATGCCCGCGCACAAGGACCTGCTGGACGAGGCGAGAATCCATCTCCTCACGGCCTACGTGCTGTCGCTGTCGCGCCCGTCGGCTCCGTGAAGAACGACCTCAGCCTCTCCGAGCTGTCGCTCTACGAGGTCAGCAAGAAGGTCTACCCGCGCGCGGTGCACGGCTGGTTCGCCGCCTGGCGCTGGTCGCTGGTGTGGGCCACCCAGCTGGTCTTCTACGGCGGCCCCTGGCTCGTCTGGAACGAACGCCAGGCCGTGCTGTTCGACATCGCGCACCGGAAGTTCTACATCTTCGGCCTGGTGTTCTGGCCGCAGGACATCATCTACCTCACCGTCCTTCTCATCGTCTCGGCGCTGTCGCTGTTTCTGTTCACCGCGGTGGCCGGGCGCCTGTGGTGCGGCTACGCCTGCCCGCAGACCGTGTACACCGAGATCTTCATGTGGATCGAGCGCCTGATCGAGGGCGACCGCAACGCCCGCATGCGTTTGGACAAATCACCGCTTTCATCGAAAAAGCTTCTGATCAAAGGCGCAAAACATGGCGCCTGGATCGCCCTGTCGCTCTGGACCGGGTTCACCTTCGTCGGCTATTTCACGCCTATCCGGGAAATGCTCGCCTTCGAGCCCGGGCCGTGGGAAGCGTTCTGGGTGCTGTTCTACGGCTTCGCCACCTACGGCAACGCCGGCTGGATGCGCGAGCAGGTATGCAAGTACATGTGTCCCTACGCGCGCTTCCAGAGCGCGATGTTCGACAACGACACGCTGGTCATCACCTACGACGAAAAAAGGGGTGAGCCGCGCGGCAAAGGCGAGGCGAAGGGCGACTGCGTGGACTGCGGCGTGTGCGTGCAGGTGTGCCCCACCGGCATCGACATCCGCAAAGGCCTGCAATACGAGTGCATCGGCTGCGCGGCCTGCATCGACGGCTGCAACCAGGTGATGCAGAAGCTCGGCCGCCCGCAGAAGCTCATCCGCTACTCTACGACGCACGCGATGCAGGGCCGGCCGACCCGCGTGTTGCGTCCCCGGGTGCTGGTTTACGCATTCATTCTTTTCCTCGTCACGGCCGCAGCGGCGGCATCGCTGTACCTGCGCGTGCCGCTCAAGGTCGACGTGATCCGCGACCGGGCGGCCATCGCCCGGGAAGTCGAGGGCGGCCTCATCGAGAACGTCTACCGCCTGCAGATCATGAACACCACCGAAGAGGCGCGTGCCTTCGAGATCGTCGTCTCCGGGCTTCCCGGCATCCAGGTGTGGGGCGAGCCGACCGTCGGCGTGCCGGCCGCGGCGAGCCGCATGGTCCCGGTCAAGGTGCGCGCCGAGCCGGCGCAGCCCGGCACCCATCCCATCGAGTTCCGCGTACGCGCGCTCGGCGCCGAGGGCGTGGCGGTGCGCGAAGAGTCGGTGTTCATCGTCCGATGACCCGGCCCTGGTACCGCCAGCTGTGGCCCTGGCTCATCCTCTCCGGGCCCGCCGCGGTGCTCATCGCCGGCGCCATCACCACCTGGATCGCCTTCGCCTCCGCCGACGGCCTGGTGGCCGAGGACTATTACAAGCAAGGCATGGCCATCAACAAGGTGCTCGCGCGCGAAGACACGGCAAAGCGCCTCGGCATCTCGGCGGGGGTCGTGCTCAAAGATGGAAAAATCCAGGTTTCTCTCGAAGGCGAATCGCCGGAAGCGCTGTTCGTGCACCTAGCGCACGGCACGCGGGCGGGACACGATCAGCGCCTGCGGCTCTCACCGGCCGGCAAGGGACTCTACGAAGCCGAGCTGGGCGCGCTCGCCGCGGGACACTGGCTTATCGTCATCGAGGACCCGCGCGGCACCTGGCGCATCGTGAAGGAGCGCTCGTGAAGAAATCGATCTGGATCCTGTGGCCCTCGTTCGTCGCCGGCGGCGTGGCGAGCATCCTGTGCTTCACCGCGCTCGACCCGCTCGAGCTGGGCTTCGCCAGCCGGATGAGCGGCTACACGCTGGGGTTTTTCTTCTTCTGGAGCGTGGCGGCGGGCTCGAGCGCCTTTACCTGCTTTCTGCAGCGCCGGCGCGACGAAGTGAACCACTGCCCGCTGCGGCCGGTCGAACGGCCTTTGGGCTGCCCGAAGCGCGAGGACCCCGATGCGGCTTGCTAGCCTTGCCCTGCTGCTGTTCCCGATCGCCGCCGCCGCTCAGGACAGCGACCGCGGCCGCATGCTCTACGAGCTGCATTGCGGGGGCTGCCATTACGAGCGGGTGCACCAGCGCATCAAGTCCGATGCCAAGGGCCTGGATGACCTGCGCGATACCGTGGCGCGCTGGGCCGCCCAGACCAAGCACAGGTTCACGCTGGACGATCTCGAGGAAGTGGTGGCCTACCTCAACCGGTCGCACTACCGCTTCGGCCTGCCGCCGTCCTAGCCTTGCGCCTGACCTTCCACGGCGGGCTGTGAAGATCCTGGTGATCCAGGGTAATCCCGATCCCGCCGGCGGCCACTTCGGCCACGTGCTGGCTGCCGCCTACGCGCAGGCGGCCACGGCCGCGGGCCATGAAGTGCGCACGCTCGAGGTAGCCAAGCTCGACTTTCCGCTGCTGCAAAGCAGCGCGCAGTGGCAGAACGAGCCGCCGGTGGAAGCGATCCGCGCCGCGCAGCAGCTGATCGAATGGGCGGACCATCTGCTCATCGTCTTTCCGCTCTGGCTGGGCGACATGCCGGCGGTGCTGAAGGCGTTCTTCGAGCAGGCGCTGCGCCCGGGCTTCGCGCTGGGCAAGGCGCAGGCGGGCAGGATGCCGCAGAAGCTGCTCAACGGCCGCAGCGCACGCATCCTCGTCACCATGGGCATGCCGGCCTTCTTCTATCGCATTTTCTACCGCGCCCACAGCGTGAAGAGCCTCAAGCGCAACATCCTGGAGTTCTGCGGCGTAAGCCCGGTGCGCACCACGCTCATCGGGCTGGTCGAAGGCAAGCCGGCCGCGCGCGCCGCCTAGGCGAGGCCGGGATTGCCGGCCACGCCGACCAGCCTGGGCAAGTTGGGCGTGAGGGCGCGGATGGTTTTGCGATCGCGCAGGTAGGCCTCGAGCACTTCCCAGATCGGTGGTCCCTGCGCGCCTTCGGCGACCGGCGCCCAGCCGGCGACCTTGTAGCGCCGATGCGCTTCCAGGGGCTTTCCCTTGAGCCTCATTTGCGAAATGCGCGCGCCGATGTTTTCGCGCGGCGCGATGGTGTAGCTCATGCCGCCCACGCGCACCATGTCGCCGCCCTGTTGCAGGTAGGGATCCGGATTGAACAGGTTGTCGGCCACATCTTCCAGGATGGTCTTGATCTGCTCGCCGGTGAGCTCGTTCAGCGTCGAGTAAGGGTAGGTGATGGCCGTCTGGTCCATCACGTGCTCGAAGCTGATCGCGTCTCCGGGCAGCAGCGTGGTGCCCCAGCGAAAGCCGGGCGAGAAGCCGATCTCGGCGCCCTTGACCTGCATCAGGCCCTCGAGGATGAGCTGGTCCCAGGTGCCGTTGAAGTTGCCGCGCCGGTAGAGCAGTCCCTCGGTCGTGGCCAGCTTCGCCTGCAGTTTCGCCGCATGGGGCTTGCGTACTTCGGCGATGTAGGCCGCCATCTCCTTGTCTTCGGGCAGGAGGTTGGAGAACACCGGGAGCAGGCGGTAGCGGTAGCCGCTCACCCCGCTGCCCGAGACCTGCAGGTCCAGCACGCCGAGGAACTTGCCGTTCGACCCGGCGTTGGTGACCAGCGTCTTGCCCACGAGCACCGGCGCGGGCACGCCGTCGTGCGTGTGGCCGCCGAGGATCGCGTCGATGCCGCGCACGCGCGCGGCGAGCTTGAGGTCGACGTCCATGCCGTTGTGCGAAAGCAGGACCACGGCGCGCGCGCCCTTGGCGCGCACTTCGTCGACCAGCTCCTGCAGGCGCGCCTCCTGGATGCCGAAGCTCCAGTCCTTGACCTTGTAGCGCGGATTGGCAATCGGGGTATAGGGGAAGGCCTGCCCGATGACCGCCAGCGCCACGCCGTTCACGCTGCGCAGGCTGTAGGGCTTGAACACCGGATCCTCGAAGTCCAGCGTCTTCACGTTCTGCGCCAGGAGCTCGATCGGCGAGAGCTCCTTTTCCGCGGCTTTCACCCGCTCGGCGCCGTAGGTGAACTCCCAGTGCGCGGTCATGAGCTCGATGCCCAGGCGCTTTTGCGCGCCGATCATGTCGGCACCCTGGGTCCACAGCGCCGTGGCCGAGCCCTGCCAGCTGTCACCGCCGTCGAGCAGCAGCGCGTGCGGTCGCGAGGCGCGCAGGCGCTTCACCAGGGTGGCAAGGTGCGCGTAGCCGCCTAGCTTGCCGTAGCGCCGGGCCAGCTTTTCGAA
>CBDDSA010000290.1:0-17066 GCA_965233185.1 uncultured bacterium | reverse complement strand
CGCGACTGGTACCTGTGGCGCGATGCGCCGACCAACTGGCTCTCGTGCTTCGGCGGCAGCGCCTGGACGCTCGACCCGGCCACCGGCCAGTACTACTACCACGCGTTCCTGCCCGAGCAGCCGGACTTGAACTGGCGCAATCCCGAGGTGGTGGAGGCGATGCTCGGCGTGCTGCGCTTCTGGCTCGAGCGCGGCGTGGACGGCTTTCGCGTGGATGTGCTGTGGCACCTCGTGAAGGACGAGCACTTCGCCGACAACCCGGTGAATCGCGACTGGCGCGAGGGCATGGACCCCTACCAGGCGCTCATCCCGGTGCAGACCACCGACCGCCCGGAGGTGCACGATGTCGTGCGGCGCATGCGCCGCCTGCTGGACGAATACCGCGAGCGCGTGCTGATCGGCGAGATTTACCTGCCGGTGGAGCGCCTGGTCGAGTACTACGGCGCCGATTTGCAAGGCGCGCACCTGCCGTTCAACTTCCAGCTCCTCTCCGCGCCGTGGGACGCAAGCCGTCTCGCCGGGCTCATCGCCGAGTACGAGCGACTGCTGCCCGAAGGCGCGTGGCCTAACTGGGTGCTGGGCAACCATGACCGCCCGCGCATCGCCTCGCGCGTCGGGCTCGCGCAGGCGCGCGTCGCGGCGATGCTGCTCCTCACGCTGCGCGGCACGCCGACCCTTTACTACGGCGACGAGCTCGGCCTGCAGAACGTGCCGATCCCGCCCGAGGCGGTGCAGGATCCCTTCGAGCGGCGCGTGCCGGACCTCGGCCTCGGGCGCGACCCGGTGCGCACGCCCATGCAGTGGAGCGCCGCGCCGCAGGCCGGCTTCACCTCGGGCCGGCCCTGGCTGCCGCTGTCGGCCGACCATGCCACGCGCAACGTCGAGGCGCAGCGCGCCGACCCCACCTCGATGCTCACGCTCTACCGGCGCCTCATCGCGCTGCGCCAGGCAGAGGGCGCGCTGCAATCCGGAAACTTCGAGATTTTTCAAGCGACAAAGGAGGTGCTCGCGTATGTGCGGGGCGGGACCTTCCTTATCGCGCTGAACCTGGGCGCTGAGCCCCAGCGCCTGGCGCTTCCCCCGAAAGGCACGGTGGTCCTGTCGACGCACCTCGAACGCGAGCACGAGCGCGTCGGCGATAGTCTGGCGCTGCGCCCGCACGAGGGGCTCATCGTGAGGTTGTAATGGCGATCGACGACTACTGGTTCAAGAACGCGGTTATCTACTGCCTGAATGTCGCCACCTACATGGACTGCAACGGCGACGGCGTCGGCGACTTCGAGGGCCTGTCGCGGCGGCTGGACTACCTGCACGCTCTGGGCGTCACTTGCGTGTGGCTGCAGCCCTTCTACTGCTCGCCCAACCGCGACAACGGCTACGACGTCTCCGACTTCTACGGCGTGAGCCCGCGCTTTGGCACCGCCGGCGACTTCGTCGAATGCATGAACCACGCCCACGCGCTGGGCATGCGCGTGGTGGTAGACCTGGTGGCGAACCACACCTCGGTGGACCACCCGTGGTTCCAGTCGGCGCGCTCGGATCCCGACTCGCCGTTTCGCGACTGGTACGTGTGGGCCGACAAGCGCCCGCGCAACCACGCCGACGGCACCGTGTTCCCGCCGGTGCAGAAGACCACCTGGACGCGCGACAAGCAGGCCGGCCAGTACTACTTCCACCGCTTCTACGAGCACCAGGCCGACCTCAACACCCACCACCCGGCCTACCGCGAGGAGCTCTACAAGAGCATGGGCTACTGGCTGCAGCTCGGCGTGTCGGGCTTTCGCATGGACGCGGTGCCCTTCCTGGTCGAGCGCAAGGGCGCGAACGTGAAGCCGGTGAAGGACTTCGCGCTGCTCGAGGAAATGCGCCGCTTCCTGCAGTGGCGCGCGCGCGACGCCATCATGCTGGCCGAGGCCAACGTGCTGCCCAAGGAGAGCCTGCACTACTTCGGCGAGGAGGGCGACCGGCTGCAGATGATGCTCAATTTCCCGGTGAACCAGCGCCTGTTCTACGCCTTCGCCACCGGCGACGTGCAGCCGCTCGCGCGCGCCATCCGCGAGACGCTCGACAACATCCCGCGCGACGCGCAGTGGGTGAACTTCCTGCGCAGCCACGACGAGCTGGATCTCGGACGGCTGAGCGAGGCGCAGCGCGCGCGCGTGTTCGAGGCCTTCGCCCCGGATCCGTCCATGCAGCTCTACCACCGCGGCATCCGCCGGCGTTTAGCGCCGATGCTCGGCAACGACCGCCGGCGCATGGAGCTCGCCTTCAGCCTGCTCCTCGCGCTGCCCGGCACGCCGATGCTCCAGTACGGCGACGAGCTCGGCCTGGGCGAGGACCTCTCGCTCAACGAGCGCGAGGCAACGCGCACCCCGATGCAGTGGACCGCCGAGCCGCACGGCGGCTTCACGCGCGCGAAAAAGCCCGTGCTGCCGGTGATCGACGACCCCGTCTACGGCTACGCCAAGGTGAACGTGAACGCGCAGCGGCGCGACCCCGATTCGTTCATGAACTGGCTGGTGCGCCTCATCCGCGTGCGCAAGGAGTGCACCGAGCTCGCCTGGGGCTCGTGCGAGGTGCTCGACGCCGGCGCGCCCGGCGTGCTCGCCCTGCACTACCACTTCCGCGGCGCCGCCATGGTCACGCTGCACAATTTCGGCGACGCCGCGCGCACCGTGCGCTTCAAGCTGAAGGCCCCAGAAGCGCGCCGCCTGGTCGACCTCCTCTCCGAGGATCACAGCGAAGCCGACAACCGCGGCACCCACGAGATCGCGCTCGATGCCTACGGCTACCGCTGGTACCGCGTCGGCGTCGCCGACGAGACCCTGACCCGCAGCGAGTACTAGGGGAGACCGCCGGGGTCAGAGCCCGAATTTTCTTGGTTCTCGCTTTTGGGGCTCTGACCCCGATTTTGACTTACCGTTAATTCGCTGCCTTACGCAGCTTGCGTATATACGCAGATTGCGTATACTGAGCCGCTGTGAAAGCCGTCTTCGTCGAGCTGCCCGCCTTCGAGCGGCATCGCTCGGAATACCTCGATGATGCCGCTTTCGCCGATCTACAGCGCGTATTGCTCAAGGATCCGGATATCGGCGAAGTAATCCAGGGCACGGGTGGCCTGCGCAAGATGCGTTTTGCGATAAGCGGCGCGGCAAGGGCAAGCGAGGTGGCCTGCGGATTGTGTATTACTGGTGGAGCGCGGGCATGCAGTTCTGGCTTTTTACACTCTACGAACTGGAAGCAAGGAAAGCGACATGAAACCAAAAAAGAAGCACGCTCAAAAGCGCCAACTGTTTGCCGAGTTGAGCGAAGGCGTGGCAGCGCTCTCGGAAGCCCGGCGGGGCAAGCGCACGTTGCGCACGCATGCGGTCCCATACAAGCCGGCGCCGGCGATCAAGCCTTCTGAGTTGGTCCGCGTGCGCGAGGACCTCAAGATCTCGCGAGCCGTTTTCGCCGCCTACTTGCGAACCAACGTGCGCACGCTGGAAAACTGGGAGCAGGGGCGGGCCAAACCCAATGCACAGGCCGCCTTGCTCATAAATCTCGTGAAGCGCTATCCGGATACCTTCGATCGGCTGGCCGCGATCTGATATCGGGCTCTGACCCCGATTTCAACCGGCGGGCGCCATCTCCGAAGCCGTTCGCGCCCCGTGGGATCGCGGCGCCACGTCGCGGCACTTCTGGTCGAGCTGGTGCACGATCTGGCGCACCAGCTGCGCGCTCATTTCCGGCTGCTTGGGGCGCGAGGAGAAGTAGCCCTGGATCTCCCCCACCGCCAGCACCGGGATGGAATGTGCCTGCGAGCGGCGCACGAACCACCCGGGAAGCGCGACCACCGCCTGGACGGGGAGCGGCTGGCCCACGGCGCTGGACAGCCACTTCTCCAGCCACTCGGCGTTGCGGTGCGCCTGGGCGAGGGGCTTGGTCTCGACCCACCCCGGAAACTGCAGCACCTTGCCGTCGTACTTCACTTCCCACGGCGCCTCGGCGCTCGACTGGCGCCCGGGCTTGGCGCGGCCCTTGGTCTCGATCAGGAACACGCCGCCCGGCCCGACGATGATGTGGTCGATGTTGAAGCTGCCGCTGTCCGCGGGGAAGTCGTGGAACATGCGGTAGCCGGCGCCGCCGAGCTCGGAGAGCTCCTGGCCCACCGCGAGCTCGGCCTCATGGCCGAGCCGCAGGCGGCGCAGGAAAGCGAGGCTTTGCCACAGCTTCCACCCCAGCCAGAGCTACGCGAGCAGCGCGGTCGTGGCGAGGAAGGAGGCGAGCAGCAGGCTGGGCGCCGCGCCGGCGGCGACCCAGGTCGCGAAATAAAGGCCCAGCACCAGAGGCATGGGCAGCGTGCCCAGGGCGAAGAAGGTCGCGATGTCCCATTGCACATCCTCCATGCGCGAGCGCAGCGACTCGCCCGGACTGCGAAGGAGACGCCGCGTCAGCGGCGAGCGCCTGCCGGAGCGCTGGCTCCGGTACTTCCACAGGAAAACGATAGCGCCCATGAAGCAAAGGCCGCCTAGTACGAAAACATCGAAGAGGAGAACCAGAAGATGTGCCATCCCGCCTTGCCGTTGGTTTTTATGTGCGCACCGCCATCGTAGCAACGCTTCGCGCACCGCTGCTGCGAAGTAATGCATCGCCGCCGCAATTTTTCCCGGCAAGCCCGGCGGCGAGGCTTTCGCCAACCTTGCATAGGATATCGGGCTCTGACCCCGATTTCGAAATCGGGGTCAGAGCCCGATTCCGGTTACTCGTCGCGCAGGCTGACGTGCGCCGAGATGACCTGCCACTCGCCGTCGAGCTTGGTCCAGGTCTGCGATTGCCGGCCGAGCTTGCCGGGGGCGCGGCGAAACAGCGCGTTGGCCACCGCCAGGCGCTCGCCGTAGGTGGTGATGACGTACTTGACGAGCTGGCGGGCGGTGCCGGCGGGGCTGCGCGCGCGGCGGAAGGCCTGGATCTCCGCATACGACCACAGCTCCTCGGTGATGCCGAAGCGCACGGTGTGCGGGCTGTCGCGGAAGGCGCGGTCCAGCGCGCCGACGTCGTTGCGGTTGAGCGCCTCCTCGTATTCGAGGAACTTCGCGGTAACTTCGGCCAGCACCTCGGGTCGGTTGATTTCCATGCTAGCTCCCCTCGAATTCCAGGATGTACAGCCCGGCGTTGTAGTCGGTGCAGTAGATGAGCCCGCCCGCATCCACGAACACGTCCGCGCTCTGGATGACTTTCTCGCGGTTGGGCCGCCGGTCCATGAGGCGCGCGGGCGCCGGCGGCACCAGCGCCCCCACCTCGCTCGGGCGGTACGGGTCGCGGATATCGAACACGCTTACGCCGGCGATCTGCCAGGTGGCGAAGATGAGCTGCGAGCTCACGAAGCTCTCCGGGCGGTTCTCGTGGAGGTTGTGCGGCCCGAAGTGCGCGCCCTTGGCGACGTAGTCGGCTTCGGCCGGCTGGGGGAAGGTGGCGATGCTCACCGGGTTGGCGGGCTCGCGGTTGTCGAACACCCAGATGTGCTTCACGCCGTCTTCCTGCCGGTCGGGCAGCGGCAGGGCGTTGTGCGTGCCGCCCCCGAAAGGGGGCGACCAGTTGCGGTGGGCGATGAGCTTCGGCGCGGCGCGCTCGGCCACATCGAGCACCGCGAGCCCGGCGTCGCGCCAGGCGGCGTAGGCGGTGTCGCCGTGCACGATGGCGTGGTGCAGCCCGTAGCGCCGCGTCTGCGGCGAGGTTCATCCCGGGCAGCCAGTAGCGTCCGGCCTCGCGCGGCTGCGTGGGGTCGGCGAGGTCCACGGTCATGAAGAGGTAGTCGCTGAACCCGTCGAGCAGCGCCGAGACGTAGGCCCAGCGCCCGCCGGTGTACCAGCAGCGGTGGATGCCGCCGCCTTCGACCGGCAGGAAGCCGATGCGGCGCGGCGCGTGCGGCTTCGAGATGTCGTAGACCGCGAGGCCCGCGCGGACACGCCGAAGCCCATGTGCGGGCGCGAGGAGCCGGCGGCGTCGCCCACCAGCGCGACGCGCCCGTAGACTAGCGTGGGCGCGTTGAAGTCGTACACCGGCGTGAAGAAGGGCTGTGCGATTTTCTTCAGCGCATCGAGCAGCGCCGGCGGCAGGAGCGCTTCGCCCTCGGCATGCACCTCGGCGATGAGGCTGCGGCGCACCAGCGGCGCGGGCACCGAATACTCGTGCCGGCGGCCATGCTCGTCCACGCACATGTCGCGCAAGGTGGCCGCGTCGCCCACGCGGTACCAGATGAAGTTGTAGCGCCGGCGACCGGGCTCGAGCGCATTGTCGAAACCGGCGATCGGGTAGCCCAGCACCTGCTGGCGCTCGGGCAGGTAGAAGCTGTAATAGGGAAAGATGCGCATCGCCTCGGCCCCGAGGTCGGCCTCGTTCGGCGCGCCACGCCAGATGTAGTAGCCGGCGTAGATCGGCTGAACTTCGGGCGCGACCTGCGCGCGCACCTTCGAGCGGATGCCGTCGCCGCCCACCAGGAGATCGGCGCGCTCCACGCGGCCGTTGGCGAAGTGCACGCGCACCTCGCGCCCGTCCTGCTCCACGCGCTCAAGATCGTGGTCCAGGTGGTAATGCGCCGCCGGGACGTTCCTCTGCAGGAGCTGCTGCAGCCGGTCCCACGAGGTCATCATCTGGCGCAGCGGCTTTTCCGCGACCACGCGCCCGCTGCGATCGAGCAGGATGCGCTTTTCCAGCTCGATGCCCAGGTTCTCGGCCCCCGCGCCGCAGGACTCGAGCGCCTCGATGAGCTCCGGGTGCGAGGTGATCCCCGCCCCGCGCCCCACCAGCGGCACGCTCGAGCGCTCGTACACATCCGCCTGCCATCCGATGCATTGCAGATACGCAGCCGTGAACAGCCCCGACATCGAGCCGCCAATGATTACCGCGCGTCGCCTGGCTGGGGTCAGAGCCCGGACTTTACACAGCGCGCTTCAGCGCGCCAACCGCGTTTAGGGCTCTGACCCCGATTTTGGTTTCGCGTTTTCAGCTTCGAAATCGGGGTCAGAGCCCGAATTCTTGCCGATGGGTCAGGCCGCCTTCCGCACGATCAGCCGCACGCTCAGCCCTGCGCGATTCGCGACGTTCACCAGCGCATCCAGGCTGAACAAGGCGATCCGCCCCTTCAGCAGCGCGTTGAGGCGCGGCTGCGTCAGCCCCAGCGCCTCGGCCGCCCGCGACTGCGTCATGCCGCTCTTCTGGTAGAAGTCGTCGATGCGCATCATCAGCTGGGTGCGCAGCTCGAGGTTCTTCGCTCGAACCTTGTCGAAGCCAACATCGGCAAAGACGTTGCCGCTGCTCCGCGTGACTTTCAGTTTGCCGGCCACCGCCTTCTCGCTGTAATCCAGCAGCCGCCGCGGTCTAACCTTCGGTGTGGAGCGTCACCCTGCCGGGCTCTTCGACGCGCCTGGAAGCGTCCAGCACTTCGATGGAAACTATGTTGCCGGCCGCGTCGTAATCCAGAATTACGCCGGACTTTTCTTCGTCGCTCTCCGCGACCGGGACGTCCCGGAAGATTACGGTAAGTGTGTCCGTCTTGGTGTCGTAAGTGACCTTCATTCGTCTCTCCAGTACTTGCGGACTTTGCTCGTGCGGTAAACCGTCACGACGATATCGGCGTCGCCTTCGAGATCGACGACAACCCGAACGAGGTGCAGTTTACCGCTTGCCGGATCCATCACTCGCGATTGCCGAATTTCCCGGTGCGTCCGGATTTGAATGCGTTGTTCAGGAGTAGTGGCCACGCGTAAGACGGTGGCGTCCCTAATACCCCGCCGCCGCGCCTCGGCTGTCGCGTGATCCGTAAGGACAACCCGCTGGCCCATCGACTCCTCCCCATCAAAATCAACGCGACCTGGCACACGCGGTTGACGGGGAACTGAACGGGGCCAGAGCCCGATTTAGGCCTCCTCCTGGTTTCGGTCTCTGACCCCGATTTCGAATTCGGGCTCTGACCCCGATTTTGACTTAGCCGCTCAACTTGAGCGGCCGGTTCCCCAGGCACCCCGGAAACCCCACGCATCCCCAGAACCGGCAATCCCCGCTCTGCGTGCCCTTGGCCGTGCGCAGCACCATCGGCGCGGCGCACTTGGGACATTCAGGAGCGGCGGGGGCGAACATCTCCAGGCGGGACGCGGCGAGACGCGTTCTTGTTCGCGGACTTTGCATGGCTTGGCTCTCGTTCGTTGTGGTTCATTCTGCCAGCCAGACGCTGGCGGCCCCGTGACGCGGTGGGCGTGCGCCGAACGAGGCAAGCGCCGCCTCCATCCGTTACGAAGCTCAGCCCAGTGTGTCGCGGAAGAAAATTTCTTCGCGGCTTTTCCTGATGCGCTGCCGCATCTCTTTCTGCTGGACGGGTTCGGGCAGCTCGCTGACCGGGCCTGGATATCCGGCGACGACCAGGGCCACGGCGCGGAACGGCGCGGGAATGCGATGCGCAGCCAGGACTTTTTCTTCGTTCCAGCCAATCAGCGCGCGGCAGCTCAGTCCCATCGCGCACGCCTGGACCAGCAGGCTCTGCAGCGCCAGGCCGCAGTCCAGCATGTAGGTGTGCTGGCCGTGCCAGCCCTCCTGTTCCCGCGGATTGCCCACGATCGTGAGCTTCACCGGCGCACGCGGCGCCCACAGCTGGTTCACCGGATCCAGAGCGGCATCCCAGGCCGCGCGCGTGGCTGCGCTTTCGGCGAGCAGCAATCGCCAGGGCTGCTTGTTGTGCGTCGAGGGGCTCCATCGGAATGCCTCGACCAGCGCTTCGATCTTCTCGCGCTCCACCGGCCGGGGATGGATGGCCCGGGAGCTCCTGCGGCGGCGCAGCGCCTCTACGACCTCGTGCATCAAAGCTCGACGACGTCCAGCGCGTCCGGATTCAGGACCCTCGGTCCGTCCTTGGTCACGATCACCTGCGGGCCGAACTCGATGAAGATCCGATCCTCCTTCACGGCCTTCACTTCGAGCGCAACCGCGAGACCCGGCTGAACCGTGAGGCCCTGCATGCCCTGCCGATCGCCGACCAGGCGGCGGTATTCCTCGTTGTCCCTCAACGAACCCTTGAGCGGATAGCGCCGCGCCGGCACCTCGCCGCGCACCAGGCAGGTGGCCGGCGGCTCGATACCGTCCAGCCCCACGCAATGGAGCTGGGTGATCTCGTGGTAATAGCCTCGACTCAGGATCGGCTCGTCCACCTTGCGGTCGATGTCTTCCCACGAGGTGCCCGGCTTGAGGAGCTCGAGTACCTTCTGCGTCGCTTCGTAAACCGCCTCGCGCATCGGCGCGTACTCAGGGTCCAGCCGCCCCAAGGACACCGCGTAATGCGGGTGGGCGTAATAGCCGCCGTAGCGCGTGTAGTGGCCGCTCATGATGAGCTCGCCGGAGCGCAGGATTTTCTCGGTGGGCCGGCGGTTGACCGGGTAGCCCGTCTTGCCCGAGCACATGATGAACCAGTGGTCGCGTCCCAGCTCGTTGCCCGCCCTCAGGCTGGCGTAGGTGATTTCGGCGGCGAGCTCCGATTCCCGCACTCCCGGGCGGGCATGGCGGATCAGCGCGTCGAACTCGATGTTGGCCAGCTCCCCCGCCTTCTCGATCATGCGAAGCTCTTCTTCGCTCTTGAAGATGCGCAGCCGCATCAGAAGGTCCGTCGCGTCGACCAGCTTGGCCTTGGGCAGGCGGTGCTTCAGGTTCTGGAAGGTCAGGTAGGGAATGGACCCCTCCGGATTCATGCCGCCGCCGACCAGGCCGACGATGCCGATCGTTCCGGCGCCGTAGCCCAGGTCTTCGATGGCCTGGGCCGCCGCGATGCTCGGTGAGTCGTAGTTCGCGCGGAACTCGCAGCCTTCCCAGGAATTCTCCACGTACCAGCGCGACCAGATCGGAAGCGCCCAGAGGATGACCGGGTTGCCCTTGCGGGGGAACACCAGGTAGCGCTCGGTAAAGTCGCCGTTGTCGAGCCAACGCGTGTTGCCGTTCTCGTTGTTGCCTTTGCCGACGATGTAAAGGCAATCGATGCCACGCTTGTCCATCTCGGCGCGCGTCGCGTTCCAGCGCCGATCGCGCTCGGCGAGGCTCAGGCTCGAATGGGGGTCGTTGGTGCGACCTTCCCGGGGCAGGAACCGCGGGTCGGCTACCATGTCCAGCTCCACTTCTGCGTCAATCCTTCGACGATCTTGTTGCGCAGCACGCCCACCCCTTCCACTTCCGATTCGAGCACGTCGCCGGGCTTCAGGTACCAGGAAGGCTGGTCCGGCTTGCGCGCCATGGCGACCCCTTCCGGCGTGCCCGTCGAAATCACGTCGCCGGGCTCGAGCGTCATCTGCGACAGGTAGGCGATCAGCTTGGGGATCGACCAGATCATGTCCTTGGTGTTGCCGTTCTGGCGGACCTCGCCGTTGACACGCGTGATGATCTTCAGGTTTTGCGCGTCGCGAATTTCGTCGCGGGTCACGAGCCAGGGGCCCACGGGGGCGAAGCCATCGAACATCTTGCCCAGGAGCTGGTTGCCCTCCTTGCGCTCGATCTTCACCACGTCCCGTGCGGAAACATCGTTCATGACGGTGTAGCCGGCGATCACGTCCCATGCCTGCGATTCCGGGACGTTCTTGCAACGCTTGCCGATGACGATGGCGAGCTCGGTCTCATAGTCGAGCTCGCGGACGAACGGCGGCTTCTCGATGTCGCGGGTGGGCCCGATGATGGCGTTGTTCGCCTTGATCCATGCCGAAGGCACCTTCATCTCGATCTTTACGCCGGCCTCCTTCAGGTGCTCCGCATAGTTGCGGCCCACGGCGATCACCTTGGTCGGCTTGACCGCGGCGTGCAGCCGGCACTTGGCGAGCGGCGTGAAAAGCGGCTCGCCGTCCAGGCCGGTGGCCGCGCTGTCCTGCTGCGCGAGCCCGGCAAGGTAGTCATGGCATTGCCGGGCCGCTTCCCAGCCCGGGGCGCCGATATTCAGGAACTCGACAATGTGCGGCTTCATGCGCAGCGCCGCGATGTCCCGCGCCTGCCCGTCGCCCTTCTGCGTCGCCAGGAAATGCGCGTAACCGGCCCGCATGTCGCCGACAAAGTCGCCCGGAAGCAGCACGCCCAGGCGCGCCACGGTGACCGGTTCCGTGGAAATGTTGTAGCGCATCAGTTTCATGTAATGACCTCTGCTTGAGTTGCGTGGATCCGGAGCTCGCCCCGGATTGCGTGATCTAGGCGCTGGACATGCGCCTGGAATTCCTTGGTATGGCGATTGCGCGGCCGCGGCAGCGCGATGGGCAGCTCAAGGACGATGCTCGAAGGCCGCCCGTTCAGCACCAGCACGCGATCCGAAAGGAACACCGCCTCCTCGATATCGTGGGTGATGAAGAGCACGGTCTTTTGCGTTTCCTGCCATATCTCGCCGAGCGCGTTCTGCATGTTCTCGCGTGTCAGTGCGTCGAGGGCGCCGAAGGGCTCGTCCATCAGCAGCACGGCTGGCTCTACGGCGAGCGCCCGCCCCAAGCCCACCCGCTGCCGCATGCCGCCCGAGAGGCGATTGGGGTAGTAGTGCGCAAAGGCAGACAGCCCTACGAGGTCGACGTACTTTCCCGCCCGCGCCAGCCGCTCGGCTTTCTTCATTCCCATGGACTTTAGCCCGAAGGCGACGTTATCGCGCACCGTCAGCCAGGGAAACAAGGCGAATTCCTGAAACACTACGCCGCGATCCAGGCCCGGGCCTCTGACCGGCTTGCCATCTACCGCAACGGTGCCCGCGCTCGGCTCTTCCAGCCCGGCGGCGATCCCGAGCAGGGTGGACTTGCCGCACCCCGAGGGGCCGATAACGCTCACGAACTCGCCCGCGCGCACGGTGAGGTTGAGCGACTCGAAGACGGTGAGCTCGGTTCTGCGGCGCCAGCCTTGCCGGACCGAAAAACGCTTTGCCAGCCCGGAAACTTTCAGCTCGCCGCTCACGTCAGCTCCCGCACTGTGCCCCAGCGGTTGACGGTGGCTTTTTCGAGTGTCCGCAGCAGCACGCGCTCAATCAGCAGACCCGACACACCGACCACCAGGAGGCCGGCGTAAACCAGCTCGAAATGAAAGAACTCCCGGGCATAGTAGAGGCGATAGCCCAGGCCCGCGGTTACCGACACCAGCATCTCGGCGATGATCAGGATGCGCCAGGCGCGCGAGAAGGCGAGGCGATAACCCCCAATGATCGACGGCAGCGCGGCCGGGATGAGTACCCGCCACAGCATCCCCGCTCCCCGTGCGCCGAACACGCGCCCCGCCCGGATCAGCGAGAGGTCGATGCTCTTGACGCCGGTCCAGGTCATCACCGTGACAGTCAATGCGACCTCGTAGATGAGGATCGAGATGATTGCCATCTCGCTCAGGCCGAACCAGATGAGGGTCAGCGGAAACAGCGCGGTCCCCGGAATGGAAAGCAGGAAGTTCATCGGTGCCACGGAAGCGCGCTCGACCCACTTGAAGTACCCCATCATGGTGCCGAACAGCGTGCCGAAGAACGCGCCGACCAGGACGCTCTGGAACAGGCGCCTGAAAGTCCCGGCGAGGTCGGCCGCCAGGCTGCCGTCGGAGAACATCTTCAGCAGGGCGCCGAAGATCGACTCGAGCGGCGGAAAAAGCGAAGGCGGCAGCCCGGCGAATTTCGCGGCGAGCTGCCACAGGACCAGGATGACCGCAAAGGGCGCAAGCGCCGCCGCGGCGCCACGCACGGCTGTGTTCAAGGAGCTCAGTTGCCGCGTGCGGCGGCCTTGCGTGCGAACGTGAAGTTGGTCGCCGTCTCGAGGTTCGGCGCCTTCTGCAGCGTCTTCTGGCGAACCAGGAACTCCGCGGTGCGCTTGAGGTCGTTCAGGTCGCGCTCATTCGGAGCCACGCGGTCGAAGCGGGAGGCGCCGTAAATCTGCGCCTCCAGTTCGGCGTCGCTCATTTTTTCCGAAACCTGCGCAGGCAGGTACTTGCGATAGACCGCCACGGCGCCTTTGCGGTCCCGCATGACGAATTGCTGGCCGCGCTGAAAGCCGTTCAGGTATCGCTGCACTGTTTGCGGCCGCTCGCGAATCATTTTCTCGGTGGTGAGGATCATGAACGGATAGGTCACGTCGGCGAGGTCCTCGAACTTCGAGGCGCTGATCACCTCCTTGCCTCGACCCGACTGGACGATGCGCAAAGCCGCCGGCTCCCATGCCAGGACGGCGTCGAACGTATCGGATTGCATCGCTGCCGGCATGTCGTTCACCCGGATATTCGTAATGGTGAAATCGCCCGGGTTGAGGCGGTTGCGCTCCAGCGCCATGAGGAAAACGGTGTGGACGCCGGTGCCGACCTGTATGCCGAGCCGTTTGCCCTTGAAGTCTTCCAGGCTCGAGAGGCTGGCGTGCCGCGGTGCGGCAATCAGCTTCCCGAGGAAGCCATAAGAGTTCAGCCCGATGGCCACGATGGGCAGGTCCTTCGAAGCCGCGGCGAGGAACTGGGCATGCGAGGATTCCCCGAACTCCAGCGAGCCGCTCGCCAGGCCCTGGATGGCATCGTTGCCTCCCACGATGACCTTGATATCCAGGTCCAAACCCTCGGCCTTGAACCAGCCGAAATCTATGGCGGCTCGCGACGGCACATAGGAGATGGCCATTGCAGTGGCAAGCGTTGCTTTGTCTTGTGCGGCGAGAGAAAGCGGCACCGCTGCTGAAACGACGGCTGCCGCGCACACTATGGCCGACTTCATGGCCGACTTCACGCCGGCTGACTTTATGCGATTGATCAAGTTGTCCTCCTCCTTGGCGCAATTTACCGAAGGACCTGGAGGACCGCAAAAGTTTTTTCGTTTCGGACTCTGACCCCGATTTCAGCCGCCTTTCGGCTTGACGAACTCCCCCATCCGGCCCTTTTTCCTCTCCTGCGCGATTTTTTCGTCCTTGCCGTAAGGATGCCCGCCGAAGCCGTGGCGCATCGCCACCACCGCCCTGGCCCATTCCTTCCCCGTATCGCGCGAGGCGAAGAGCTGCATCACCGCCTGGCTGATCACCGGCACCGGCACCTCCATCTTCAGGGCATCGGCCACCAGCCAGTTCACCTCGCCCGTGTCCTCGATGTGCGTGCCGGGCTTTTTCATCTGCGGGTCCGCGGCGTAGTGCTGCGCCAGAAGATCGACCAGCCAGCCGCGGATCACCGAGCCGTGCCGCCAGCACTCGAGCGTGCCGCCGAGCTCGAGCGGCTGCGGATAGCGCGCGAGCAGCTCGAAGCCCTCGCCGAGCGCCTGCAGCATGCCGAACTCGATGCCGTTGTGCACCAGCTTCACGTAGTGCCCGGCCCCCGGCGGCCCGGCGTGCACGTAGCCGCCCTCGACGGCGAGCGCTTTGAGCAGCGGCTCGACGAGCGCCACCGCCTCGCGCTCGCCGCCCGCCATGAAGCAGGCGCCGCGGCGCGCGCCTTCCAGGCCGCCGCTCGTGCCCACGTCGACCAGATGCAGCCCGCGCCCGCGCAGGCGCGCATGCCGCCGGATGGAGTCGCCCCAGTAGGAATTGCCGCCGTCCACCACGATGTCGCCCGGCTCGAGCGCCTCTTCGAGCTCGCCCAGGAGCTTGTCCACCGCCGGCCCGGCCGGCACGTACAGGAACACCGCGCGCGGCGCGCGCAGTTCCTTCCGGAAGTCGGCGAAGTCCTTGATTTCCGCGAGGCCCGCGGCCACCAGGTCTTTGGGCGCGCCGCTGCGGCTCGCGCCCACCACCCGCAAGCCCTTCTCCAGCGCCTGGTGCGCCAGGCCGCCGCCGATGCGCCCCAGGCCGATCACGCCGAATTCGTCCATTGGGCTTTGAACCGCTTTCCCCACCCCGGTTCAGGAACGCGGCTTGCACGCTTTCCGTCCCATGCGCGTCGTCATCACCGGAGCCTCGGCCGGCATCGGCCGCGCCACCGCCGTCGAGTTCGCCCGATGGGGCGCGCGCGTCGCGCTCCTCGCGCGCGGCGCCGAGGGCCTGGAAGGCGCGCGGCGCGACGTGGAAGCCGCCGGCGGCAAGGCGTTGGTCATCCCCTGCGACGTCGCCGATTGCGCCCAGGTCGAAGCCGCCGCCGCGCAGGTGGAAGCCGCCTGGGGCGGCATCGACATCTGGGTGAACAACGCCATGGCGACCATCTACTCGCCGGTCATGGACATCCCGCCCGAGGACTTCCGGCGCGTCACCGAAGTGAGCTACCTCGGCGCCGTCTGGGGCACCCGCGCCGCGCTCGCCCGCATGCTGCCTGCCGAAGGCGGCACCATCGTGCAGGTGGGCTCCGCCCTCGCCTACCGCTCCATTCCGCTGCAGTCGGCCTACTGCGGCGCGAAAAGCGCGCTGCGCGCCTTCACCGACTCGCTGCGCTCGGAGCTCGACCGGATGAAGAGCAACGTGCGGGTCACGCACATGGTGCTCGGCCCGTTCAACACGCCGCAGTTCGATTGGGCGCGCACCACCATCCCGCGCAAGCCGCGGCCGGTAGGGACGCCTTACCAGCCGGAAGTCGCCGCGCGGGCGATCGTGCGCGCGGCGCTGTATCCGAAGCGCGAGCAATACGTCGGCTGGGGCGCGGTGCAGGCGGTGATCGGGACCATGTTCATTCCCGGGCTGCTCGACTGGTACCTGTCCCGCAAGGCGTGGAAGGGGCAGCTCAGCAGCGCGCCGGTCGACCTCACCGAGCGCAAGGACAACCTGCATGCGCCGCTGCCCGCCGACTTCGGCGCCCACGGCCGCTTCGATCGCGAAGCGCACGCAAAGAGCCTGCAAGTGCGCATGCGCGCGAACCCGAGGATGCTCGCCTTCCTCGGCGCCGCCTCGCTCATGCTCCTTACGCTGGGTCTCGCGCGCCGGCGGTAGATCGGGGGACTGTGCGGATCAGCTGCCGCTGCCGGAAGCGACCTCGAACTCGAGTTGCTTGAGATCCGCGCTGGGCACACGGCGCTTTACGTCGAGCACTTCGATGCCGACGACTTCCCCGGCCGCATTGAAGTCGAGGATGATTCCGGGCTTCACCTCTTCCGACTCCACGACATCGGATTCGTCCAGGCTCCAGTACAGCGCGTCGACCTGCTCGTCGTAGTGCATTTTCATGGTCTGCCTCTCAGCCGGCGGTCGAAATAGACGGTGATCACGCGCACTGGCTGGACGCTCGGATTGTAGACCACCCGCAGTACGCGATGGTTGCGCTCTGCTATGCGCAGGAACGCATGCATGACGCCGGGTTTTGCCGGATCCGGTTCCCTCCAGTCCGGCTTGGCCAACGCCCGCTCGATCTAAGCCCTGTCGATCTTTCGCCTCAGCGCCGCAGCTTCAGCGTGGCTCGTGAGTTGGTAGACGGAGTCCACGTCCGTACCAACGCCCGGCCAAAGCGAATGTTGACGTGGCGCTTAGCGAATTCGGTGAAGCGACTGTCGGGTAGTAGTCGCGTTTTGCACAGCAGATGCGACCACTACCCGGTTTTTGATGCTACTTCGGCCGCTGCCCCCGGATCAGCGCCCCGCCCGGCTGCAGTCCCATCAGCTCGAGCGACGCCCGGCCGAGCGGGCCGTAGGGGTTGGCAAAGGTTTCGTTGTGCTCGAAGTGGTTGTAGCCCGGCGCCACGATCAGCTTCACCTCCTTGCCGGCCGCCTGCAGCGCCGCGGCGAAATCCTTGCTCTGGCGCTGGAACTCGGGGGTTTCCTTCGTGCCGATGCTGAGCACGACGGGGAAGTGGATGTTGTGGATGTGGTTGACGGGGCTCAGCTTGTAGATCGTGTCGTCGAGCTGGAAGTTGACGTAGAGATTGCGCGCCGAGAGCGACACCGGGTAAAGGTCGTACATGCCGCTGCCGCAGACCGCGCCCTTGATGAAGTCGCTGGGCAGGCCGCGCTCGGCCCAGTTCGTGGTGATCGCCACGCCGCAAAGATGGCCGCCGGAAGAAAAGCCCGAGACGTAGATCCGGTTCGGATCGATCTTCAGCTTCTTCGCGTTCTGGTACACCCAGGCCACGCCGTTGCGCACCTGCTCGGCCATCGCGAGGAGGCTCCCGCCCGACTGGATGACGTTGATGAATTCCAGCGAGATGAGGTTCGCGCCCGCGGAGACGAAGTTCTCCGCCATGGA
>CBDDSA010000289.1:0-4697 GCA_965233185.1 uncultured bacterium | reverse complement strand
CGCGACCTCGGTCCCGCCCACTTCGATCAACGCAACCGCGCCCGAACGGCCAGCCGCCTGCTCAAGCGGCTGAAAGACATGGGCATCGACGTACTGCAGACCCGCTTGACCGAAGCGGCAGCGCTCCCAGTTACTCTCTAGCGCAGCGGCAGGCCGAGCAGGCTGTCGCCGCGCAGGATGTTGAGCGCCACGCCGCCGGTGCCGCGCAGCGCCTTGCCCAGCTCCGCGACCGAGGTGATGCGACGGCCGTTCACGCCCAGGATGACGTCGCCGGCGCGCAAGCCTTGCTTGAACGCCGGCGACCCGGCCGCGACCGAGGCGACCAGCACGGCGCGCTCGCGGCCGCGCGGGCCGCGCCGCTCCACTTCTCGCAGCGCGGCGCCGGCGAGCTCCGGCACCGCCTGCCCACCCGGGCCGCCGGCGGCCGCGATCTCCCCGATGCGCGCCTTGACCTCCAGGCTTTCCTTTCCCCGCAGCACGCGCAATTCCACCGCCTCGCCCGCCGGCATTACGCCCAGCCGCGCGCGCAGCTCGGCGGCGCTGCGCACCGGGCGGCCGTTCAGCGCGCTCACCACGTCGCCCTGGCGCAGTCCAGCCTTTGCGGCGGCCGAGCCGGCCTGTACCTGCGCGATGCTCGCACCCTCGGCGCCCACCACGTCGGTCATGCTCAGACCGAGCTGACCGCGCCGCACCTCGCCGAAGCGGATGAGCTGCGCCATCACCGCCTGGGCGATGAACGAGGGCACCGCGAAGCCGATGCCGACGTTGCCGCCTGCGGGACCGATGATGGCGGTGTTGATGCCGACCAGCTCGCCTTTCAGGTTCACCAGGGCGCCGCCCGAGTTGCCCGGATTGATGGAGGCATCGGTCTGGATGAAATGCTCGTAGCCCTCCACCGACAGGCCGCTGCGCCCGAGCGCCGAGACGATGCCCGAGGTCGCGGTTTGCCCGATGCCGAACGGATTGCCGATGGCCACCACGAAATCCCCGACCTGCAGCGCGTCGGAGTCGCCGAAGCGCGCCTCTACCAGGTTGCCCGGCTCGACTCTGACCAGCGCAATGTCGGTTCCCGGATCCGCGCCCACCAGCTTGGCCGGCAGCCGCCGGTTGTCCTTCAGCGTCACCAGCACCTCGCGCGCGTCCTTGACGACGTGCGCGTTGGTCATCACGTAGCCGTTCTTCGCGTCCACGATGACGCCCGAGCCTGCGGAGATCTGCGGCCGCGCTTCGCCGGGCATGCCGAAGAAGCGCCGGAAAAACGGGTCGCGCAGCAGCGGGTTGTCCTCCTCGGGGCTTCTTTGCAGCACGGCGATGTTCACCACCGCCGGCATCACCTTGTCCAGGATGGGCGCGAGGGTCGGCAGGCCGTCGCGCTGCGCGGCGGCGGGCAGCTGCGCATGCGCCGGGACAAGCAGGAGCGCGGCCACGAGAGGAACGAAGTTTGCCAGGCGGCAGATCATGAAAGGCCCCGTGGAAGCTCTGGCCATTAGTGTACCGACGCGGCGTTCCACGCTATATTTGCGGCTGGCAACTTTGAAAGGAGGTGATCCTGTGAGAGACCAACAAGGCAGCACTGGCCCGCTTTACTCCGGATCAACCCGCAGTTTCAGGAGTCCGGCACGCAGCTAAGGCCGACTGCCTAGCAACACGCAGCAAAAACGCCCCGGCCGCGCAAGCTGCCGGGGCGTTTCGTTTTCAACGCGCCAGCCGGTTTCTTCCCAGGCGCTCGTCCACCAGCGTGACGATCTCGTGCAGCACGTCAGAGTGCAGCCCGAGCTGCCGGGCGATGCGCCGCACCAGACTGTCCACGCGCTCGATGTGCTGGGCGCCGCCAAAGAGCGCGCGCGCCGCCGAAGAGGGCTTGCCCAGCCCCTCGGCCGCCTTGGCGTACTTTTCGAAGGGCACCAGGTCGGCGGCTTCCGCCCCCAGCCGGGCGCACAGCTTCGCCACCCATTCGTAGATCTCGCGCGACTTGGCGACGTTACCGTGCACCGCCTCCTTGATGGGGATCATGTCGTCGGGACGGATGCAGCGGTAGTTGCCGGCGATCAGCATCGGCCATTTGGCGAGAGGCACGAACAGCGACTCGTGCACCTTGAGCTTTACCGGCACGTCGAGGGAAGTACGCTCGATATCGGCTTCCAGCGCGCGCAGCAGGGCCGTCGGCGCCTCGTGCTCGAAGCGCGCCGCCTTGAAATTCGTCGGCAGGCCCACCTGCAGCACATTCTTGGGCTGATCCGCCGGTCGGAAGGCCTGCGGATCGGGGCTCGCCAGCGTAGTGAGCGCGGGATCGAACCCCTCCCACACCGCCGGGTCGGCATAGCAGCCCTCGAGGGCCTGCGTCGCAAGGCCGGGAATGCGCTTGAGGAAGGGCAAGGGCGGCATGTTCATGATCGCGAGGCACGGCTTGCGCGCGAGCGCGATGCGCCCCATGAGCTCGCGCACGCCCGGCGCGCCGTACTGGCCCTCCTGCATGCCGAGCACCACCAGGTCGAAAGCCGCAGGGTCCGACGCGACCGGCACGCTCGCCGATAGCGCGCCCGGGAGCTCGTGCGAGGCGACCTCCACCAGCGCGTCGCCGCCGCGGACCGGAAAGCGCACCCGGGTGCCTTCGCGGTTGATGAGCTCGGCCGTGGGCGGGGTGCAGACCAGCTGCACGCGGTGCCCGGCCATCAGCAGCTTGGTGCCCAGAAGCGAGCCGTAGGAGGCGCCGAGGATCAGAACGCTGTAGGTCATGACCCATTAGGCCACGAAATTCGGGTAAATTTCACTGCCGAAACTTCACAGTGTAAATTTCACCGAGGGAAGGCAAACGGACCATGACGCTGCACACCCGCAAGAGCCACTTCCTCGGCACCAAGCTGCGCGCGCTGCGCAAGCGTAACGGCCTCACCCTGGAGGAGCTGTCCGCCCGCTGCATCCAGATGGACTCGCGCCGCGCGCCGTCGGTGTCCTACCTGAGCATGATCGAAGGCGGCAAGCGGGTTCCTTCGCGCGAAGTGCTGGGCCTGCTCTCGCGCGTCTTCCAGCGCGAGCCGCGCTGGTTCCTGGACGGCAATCCGGAGATCGATGCACCGGCTCTCACGCAGCGCGCCGGCGGCGTGGCAGCGGTGCCGCTGGAGCCGGCGTTCCTGTTCTCCAAGGAGCTGCTGCAGGCGGCGATCCCCGAGCTGCTCGCGCAGACCGGCACCACCGGGCGGCAGTTCGCGCACCTGCTGATCCGCTCGCACCAGGAAATGTCGCGCAACGACTTTCCGGATCTCGAGCGCTCGGCGGAAGGCGTCGGCGAGCGCCGCTTTCCCCTCGACGCCGAAGACCTGGTGCGCCTGTGCCGCCACCACGGCCTGACGGTGCGCTGGTTCGACCGCAAGCCGGTGCTCGCGCGCGACAAGGACCGCGAGCTGCGCAGCATGGTGCGCTCGTTCTTCGAGTCGCCGCGCACGGTGTACCTGAACCGGGAGCTGCAGGCGGACCCGGCGCGCCTCAAGTTCGACCTCGCCTCCCACCTGGGCCACAAGGTGCTGCACGAAGGCGACGGCCTGAAGTCCGCGCACGCCACCGGCGGCGAGATGGGCGGCAGCCCGGAAGGCGGGGCCGATGTGGCCGCGGGCATGAGCGCGCACGACGTGCTGCACGCTTGGCGCGACTTCGAGTGCAGCTTCTTCGCCGGCGCCCTGCTCGCACCGAAGGTTCCTTTCCGGCGGTTCCTGACGCGCGAGTCCTACCGGGTGGAAGCGGGCGAGAAAATCGAGCTCACGCCGGCGGTGGTGATGCGGCGCATGACCAAGGTGTCGCCCTATCCTTACTGGCACTTCTTCGACGCCTACCCGCCGGGCTACCTGCGCGCGGTCTATCGGGGCAACGGCATTCCGCTGCCCTGGGGCAACATGGCTCAGGCCAGCGACCCCTGTCCGAACTGGGCCGTGTTCCGCATGCTGAACGAGCAGCGCGGCCCGGACCGCGGCTCGCAGATTTCCGTGCTGCGCGACGGCGAGCAGTCTTTGCTGTACTGCTGCCATTCGCGGCGCACCCGCGACATGGCCGGCAACCCGCACGTGCTCTCCGTCGGCGTGGACCTCGCGCCCGCGCTGCGCTCCCACGGCGTGGATGCCGAACCGGTCGTGCGCAGCATCACCGAGGCCTGCCTGCACCACAGAGGCGAGGCGCGCATCCCGGAGGCGGCGGCCCACGCCATCCGCGCCGCGGCCCGGGTGCTGAACATCGCCTGGGTGGAGGAGGCACTGTCGAGCCCGGCGCGCATCATCTGCCCGCGCAGCGCCCACTGCCCGCGCCCCGGGCACTGCGACGGCGCCAGCGCCTCGCGCGCGCTCGAGATCACCGACGTGCGCCGGGAGATCGTCAGCAAGGCGAAGCGCGGCCGCTAGGTCATGCTAGAACGCACCATGCGCCTGCGCCGCAGCGTCCTGTTCTTTCCCGCCCTCGCGGTCGAGCGCTGGGACGAGGCGATGGCCTCGGGCGCCGACATGGTGGTGTTCGACCTCGAAGACGGCACCTCGCCCGGCCGCCGAGCCGAGGCGCGGACCGCGCTGCTGCCGTGCTAGTGTAGTGCTTCGTTCTGTTTGGAACTTAACCTGCGATTGGCGCGAATGACTTTGGCAAGGATGTCGTTGGCCTTCGCCGTCCAGACGAAGGCCTTGGGGTTTTGGTTGTGCAAGCCGATGTACTCCTTGATGGCT
>CBDDSA010000288.1:0-14405 GCA_965233185.1 uncultured bacterium | reverse complement strand
GAAACCTCGAAGTGCTGCGCTGAGCGGAATCGATGAAGTCTGACGAAGCATCGCGTCCCCTCAGAAGCGCGGCGGCCACCGGCGGAATCGAGCGCGCGCCGAACCGGGCGATGCTGCGAGCCGTGGGATTCAAGGATGCGGATTTTCAGAAGCCGTTGATCGGTATTGCGAACGGCGCTTCCACCCTCGGTGCCTGCAACGCGGGGCTCCACATCCTGGCCGACGTGGCCGACAGCGCAGTCAAGGCAGCCGGCGGAGCGCCCGTGCGCTTCGGCGTTGTCACGGTGTCGGACGCCATCTCCATGGGGACCGAGGGGATGAAGTATTCCCTTGTTTCGCGCGAGGTCATCGCCGATTCAATCGAGACCGCCGTCGGCAGCGCGTCCATGGATGGCGTCCTGGTGCTGGGCGCGTGCGACAAGAACCTGCCGGGCGGGATGATGGCGATTGCGCGCACGAACGTCCCGGCCGTCTATCTGTACGGCGGAACGATCCAGCCTGTGAAGGCGATGGGGACGACGCTATCGAGCGCGAGCGTCTTCGAGGCAGTCGGTGCGCTCTCCCGTGGCAGGATATCCAAGGCCGAGCTGGATGAGGTGGAGCGAACGGCCATTCAGGGCTACGGAGCCTGCGGCGGGATGTATACGGCCAACACCATGGCCGCGGCAATAGAAGCTATGGGAATGGCGCTCCCCTATTCCGCCACCTGTTCGGCTGAGTCGCGGGAGAAGAGGCGTAACGTCGAGCAGTCCGCGTTCGCGCTGCTCGATGCAATACGCGCAGGACGAACCCCGCGACAGATCATGACGAAGCAAGCCTTTGAGAACGCAATCGCCGTGGTCACGGCCATCGGCGGCTCCACCAACGCCGTCCTGCACCTCCTCGCGATCGCGCGTTCGGCCCGGGTCGAATTGAGCCTGGCGGACTTCGACCGCATCGGAGCGGCGGTTCCCGTGCTGTGCGACCTGAAGCCAGCCGGGCGCTTTTTCGCCGTCGACCTGCACCGCGCGGGCGGTATTCCAAAGATCATGAAATTGCTGCTCGCCCGTGATCTGCTCCATGGCGATTGCGTCACCGTCACCGGCGAAACGGTGGCATCGATGCTTCGGGACACGATGCATGACGAGCGGCCGGATGAATACGATGTGATACGACGCTGGGAGAATCCGGTCAGTCCGAGGGGACATCTGGTGGTGTTGCGCGGAAACCTGGCTCCCGACGGAGCCGTTGCACGGGTCGACGGTCGGAATGGCGCACGGGCATTCGCCGGACCCGCGAGGGTTTTCGACTCCGAAGGGACGTGCCTGAATGCGATTCTGGGTGGCGATGTCCGGCGCGGAGACGTCGTAATTATCCGGTACCAAGGTCCGCGCGGGGCGCCGGGAATGCCCGAGATGCTGGCGCCAACAGCGGCCCTCGTCGGCGCGGGCCTTGGCGATTCGGTCGCCCTGTTGACGGATGGCCGGTTCTCCGGGAGCTCCCACGGCGTGCTGGTGGGGCATATAGCGCCCGAGGCGGCTGCGGGCGGCCCGATTGCGCTCGTGCGCGAAGGCGACGCGGTCGAGTTCGATCCTGTCCGGGGCGTGCTTGAGCTCAAGATCCCCGACTTGGAGATCGCTTCCCGCCGAATGGCGTTTCATCCACCGGCCTCGCCCCCTGCGCTAGGCGTGTTGGCGAAGTACATAAGATTGGTCGGATCGGCGAGTCACGGCGCCATGACGGATGATGCTTGATCCAGCCGCCGCACAGAAGCTTCGCACTTTTAGCCTTGAGAGGCCACGCCGTGAGGCAGCATATGAGTAAGCACATTTCTTGGCATGTTGAACTGCAACTCAACCCCGGTCAGTTGGATGCTTTTCGAGCGCTTACAGGTGAGATGGTCGAAGCGACGAAGAGTGAAGTCAGCGCCCTTATCTACGAGCGATTCATTGGCGACGACAGCCATTGCCGACGCGCGAACTCTAAGACATTCTTGACCCTTTGGGAGCGACATACGCTACGCATCTAGCTGGCTTTTCACGGAGCTAGGATCGCGAACGAGCTGTGTGCGGAGCGCGGTCAAGGCGGCGGATTGGTGACCTCGGCGCCAAATGAGATGGGTTTTCGCCTTGGAGACTTCGTTCGGCAAGGTGTGGACCGCGATCTCCTTTTCGGCCGTCGTGACGGCAAGAATTGCGCGAGGCACCACCGCAATGCCCGCGCCGGCGGATACGCAAGCCACGATCGCATGGTAGGAACCCATCTCCATCACGCGGTCCGGTACGACTTTGGCCGCCGAGAACCATGCTTCGAGGCGACGCCGGTAGGAGCAACCTGTGGCGAATGCAATTACGGTCCGCTTTCCGATGTCCTTTGGCGTGCGCACCTTCTGAAAGCTCTTGGGCGTGATCAAAACGAGCTCTTCGGTAAATGCCGGCTGGGTTTCGAGGTCGTTTTTATTGAACGGCTCGGCGACGAAGGCCGCCTCGATGTCCTGAGCCATGACGCGGTTGATCAGTGCGCCGGTTGTGCCGGTGACGATCTCGAGATCAACGTCAGGATAGGTGAGGTGGTAGCGGGACAGGACTCGAGGTAGCCGCGTTGCCGCCGTACTTTCCAGTGTTCCAAGGCGCAGCGTCCCCCGCGGCTTTCCGTTACGGATCGCGATTTCGGCCTCCGTCGATAAGAGAAGCAGACGCTCCGCATAACCCAGAAGCAGCTTTCCTTCCGCCGAAAGCGTGAGCTTCTTGCCGTTGCGCATGAAAAGCCGGGTGCCAAGACGTGCCTCGAGCTGCTTCACCCGCGTGGTCACGTTCGAGGGGACGCGATGGAGTTTTGCCGCGGCTTTGCTGATACCGCCTTGCTCCACGACGGTTTTGAAGATCTGAAGCTCGGTGAGGTCCATGATTCTCTGATAGAGAAACTGTGATTCTCAATTATTCAGTTTTCACAAGCAGCACGTCAACCTACACTTTTTGCGTGCTGCCACAAAGACCAGGCGTGGCGTTCCAGCCGGGAGCCGTTCACGTCGCGCTGAGCGGTCTTGCGGCGCTCGCCGTCGCAATGGGAATTGGCCGGTTCGCATTTACGCCGATCCTGCCGATGATGCAGGAGGACTTGGGCGTCTCAGTGCCCGAAGGCGGCTGGCTTGCTTCGGCTAACTACCTTGGCTACTTCGCGGGCGCGCTGTCGGCGATCGGAATGCGCATCAGGCCCGTAAGCGCCATTCGCGCTGGTCTCCTCATCATCGGCCTTGCCACGCTAGGCATGGCGCTAGAGTATGAGTTCTGGCTATGGCTCGTCCTTCGCTTGCTCGCAGGAGTTGCGAGCGCCTGGGTATTGGTGTTCGTCTCAAGTCTGGCGCTCGAGCGCCTTTCGGTCCTTGGCCGTTCGCAGCTCGGCGGCGTTGTGTACGCTGGCGTGGGCGTGGGCATCGTGGCGGCCGGAATGGCGTGTCTTGCGCTCATGGGCTTGCGGGCCAGCTCTTCAGACGCATGGATAACGCTTGGCCTGGCAGCGCTCGGTGCTGCGGCGCTGATCTGGCGCTCGATTCAGCCAGCCACCCCACCGGGTGAATCCCCGAGGTCCGAAGCAGAAACAATGGTCTGGAGCGCGCAGTGCTGGTGGCTGGTCCTTTGCTACGGGGCTTTTGGCTTTGGCTACATCATTCCGGCGACGTTTCTGCCCGTCATGGCGAGGGAAATCATCTCGGACCCGGCCCTCTTCGGGTGGGCCTAGCCTGTCTTCGGAGCCGCCGCCGTCGTCTCCACACTTCTCGCAGCGCGCGCCGCAACCTGGCTGACGCATCGCGGTGTGTGGATACTCGGCAACCTCGCAATGGCGCTCGGAGTGGCGTTCCCTGTTGTAGTCCCGGGGCTTGGCGGAATCCTGGCAGCCGCATTTTTCGTCGGCGGCACGTTCATGGTCATCACCATGGCGGGGATGCAGGAAGCGCGGAGGTTGGCCGGCGCTCGGGCTCGTCCCCTTATGGCCGCGATGACATCGGCCTTTGCGCTCGGACAAATCATCGGACCGCTGAGCGTCACCTATCTCATCAAAGTCAGCGGCGATTTTGCCGCTGCCTTAGTGCTCGCTTCAGCGCTGCTTGTTCTAAGCGCTATAGCGCTGCGCGCCACTTCCAGATTTCAGACCGTGTCGGAACGGACCGAAGGGATCAAGGCGAAGACGTGGGGGGAAAAGACATGAGCGCAAAGAAGTGGATCGCTGGCGAGGTAACGTATCAGGATCGCATGCCGCCCCTTGAACCGGAGGCGATGAATAATCTCCAGCGCAAGGCGGCGGAGGAATTGATCGCTGGTCCGCGCAAAGGCGTCAAGGGGCCCTTTGTACCGCTGATTCGGAGCCCCGAGCTAATGGACCGGCTGCAGAAGGTCGGCGAGTACCTGCGGTTCAAGAGCTCCCTCGAGCCGCGTATCAGCGAGCTCGTCATGCTTATCGTTTCGCGCGAGTGGACGCAGCACTTCGAGTGGCTTACCCACGTTCCGCTGGCGACGAAAGCCGGGATAAAGAGCGATGCCATCGCGGCTCTCGCTGAGGGACGGCGTCCTCAGGGAATGCCGGAGGACGAAGAGATCGTTTACGACTTCTGCGACGAGCTTCACCGGAACAAAGGGGTGTCCGACACGACGTACAGGCGCGCGGTCAGCAAATTCGGCGAGAACGGCGTGCTGGACGTCCTCGGAGTGGTCGGGTACTTCACGACCGTTTCCATGGTGATGAACGTCGCGCACACGCCGCCGCCGGAAGACAAAGCCACGGGCGCGCTGCTGCCCTTTCCACTATGAGCGCGGGCTGTGGCCAATATGCGAGACGATCCGAACAAGCAGTCTCGGCTGCGCTTATACCACTCGCAGCCGACGGGTAACTCTTACAAGGTAAGACTGCTGCTGTCGATGTTGCGAATCCCGTATGAGGCTGTTGACGTGGATATCTTCGGTGGCGGAAACCATACGCCGGAGTATCGACAAATAAATCCGCTCGGCAAAGCTCCGGCGCTCGAACTGGAAGACGGAGCCATACTGACGGAGTCGAATGCGATTCTGGTGTACCTCGCGACAGGAACGACTTACTTTCCCGAAGAGCGGCTTCCGCGAGCGCAAATCCTGCGATGGATGTTTTTCGAGCAGTACAGCCATCTGCCATACATCGGCGTTGCTCGCTACCAACTCCATTTACTCAAGAAAAATCCTTCTCCAGAGAGCCTCCGCTTATGGCACGAGCGCGGCTATCTCGCGCTCGACATCATGGACCGGCACCTGGCCGTGCACCGATGGTTTGTCGGAGACGGCATTTCGATCGCGGACCTCGCCCTATACGCCTATACGCATGTCGCCCCTGAAGGCGGGTTTGAGCTCTCGCGCTACGGGCGAATCCGCGCGTGGATGACGCGTGTCGAAAGCGTGGCGAACTATATTCCGCTCGATAGGCGGCCAGAACTCGTGCGCGGCCCGTGAGCGTCCTGGCCACGCGCTAGCGGCCGGCGCTTCGGGGTTTACCGCGATCATTGGAAGCGCTCCGTTGCTCGCGCTTCTGGCAGCAGCCTTGCTTCTCGGTGAGAGTATCCCAGCGCAGGCGGCGGGTGCTTCCGTAGCCGTAGTGGTGGGCATCGCAGTCATTTCCTGGAAACAGAGTGCCGTTCGCTCCGGCTTTCTCGGCTGGTCGCTGCTCTGGCCGATCTTAGGGGCGGTGGTTCGTGGCTTCGCTCAAGCGGGAGCGAAGGCAGCGCTTTTGCTTTGGCCGAATCCTTTCGCCGCGAGCCTCATTGGCTATTCAGTGTCCTCTGCTACGCTGCATTGAACATCGCGCCGGTCTCGCTGGTAGCCCCCATAGTGGCAACGTATCCGTTGGTTGCGGCGTTGGCGAATGCAATGGTTCTTCGCGAAGAGCCGGTCACGCTCCGCATGGCGGCGGGGGGCTACCCTTTAGTTCTCGCGGTCATGTATCTGGGATGGTCGTGCCTAAGAGGGTTAGAGCGGGCGGCCGCAAGCCGTGCCGGTTGCGGTTCCCTCGGCACGGTGTTCCTCGGTCGCTGGCTTTCGCGCACTTGCCAGCTTGGAATTTAAGGGCGGTAAGTCAATTCCGAGGAAGTCCTAGACCGTCTCGCGCTTCGATGTGGGTAGAGATGTGGGTAGCGCGGTGATTCGTGGCAAGATTTACCGCCAATCAATAGCTTAGAAAGCATTCCGGCGGACTCACTCTCCGCCAGCCGCTAGAACCACCGCGAGACGTAGACCAGCAGCCCCAGGGCGTTCATCCCCACGATGAGGCCCGTGGTGATGCGGTGGCGCAGCGCAAGCCGCACGATCTGGCGCCACCCCGGGTAGGTGCGGCCGAGGAACCGGCGGAACGCGGCGTCGGTGTTGCGCTCCTCGCAAACGACGTAGGCTTCTTCCATCGGCGAATTCTGGGGAGAAGTGCGCCGGGCGCGGGAGTCGCGAATCCGCCAATTTCATGTAGCGCTTCGGTGACGCGCCGATGCTGCATCGCGGCAAGGGCCGGTTTGCAAAAAAGTAAGCGTAGTGTAAGCATGCGCGCGTCAGAATCCGCCGGTTGCTGAGCGGTTGCTGAGAAGCGGCCGGTTCCTTTTCTAGACGGGAGGCTTGAATGGGACTCAATAAAAAGGGGAGGCAGTGATGGCCAACACCAATATGACACCCGCCCATCGCACGGCGCACTGGTCCAAGACCTCGCGCCTGATGTGGACCATCATGGCGCTGTGGTTCTTGTTCAGCTTCGTGATTCCCGCCTTCGCAGTACAGCTCAACGAAATCGTGATCGGCGGCTTCCCGCTCGGCTTCTACATGGCCGCGCAGGGCTCGCTCATCTCTTACGTGGTGCTGTGCTTCTGGAACGCCCGCTCGCAAAACAAGATCGACCAGGAATTCGGCGTCGCCGAAGACTGAGCCGCCGAAAGGGAGACATATCATGGCTACCAAAACCAGCAACGCCTTCGTCTCGAACCTCGGCAAGATCTACGGCGGCTACGCCGGCGGGTTCATCGGCTTCGTCATCATCCTCGCGATCCTCGAGCAGATGGGGGTGCCGAACAAGATCATCGGCTACGCCTTCGTTTTCCTGACCATCGGCGTCTACGCCTACATCGGCATCCTGTCGCGCACTTCCGAGCTGTCGGAGTATTACGTCGCAGGGCGCGTGGTGCCGCCGGTGTTCAACGGCATGGCCACCGGTGCCGACTGGATGAGCGCGGCGTCGTTCATTTCCATGGCCGGCGGCCTGTATCTCGCCGGCTACGGCGGACTGGGCTACGTGCTCGGCTGGACCGGCGGCTACGTGCTGGTGGCCGTGCTGCTGGCGCCCTACCTGCGCAAGTTCGGCCAGTTCACGGTGCCCGACTTCCTCGGCGTGCGCTACGAGGGCAATACGGCACGGGTCTGCGGCGTGATCGTGCTGTTCAGCGCCTCGTTCACCTACATCGTGGCGCAGACGTTCGGCATCGGCATCATCACCTCGCGCTTCCTCGGCATCCCGTTCGAGATCGCGATCTTCGTCGGCCTGCTGGGCATCCTGGTGTGCTCGATGCTCGGCGGTATGCGCGCGGTCACCTGGACGCAGGTGGCGCAGTACATCATCCTGATCATCGCCTACCTGGTGCCGGTGGTGTGGCTGTCCACCACGCTCTACGGCGTGCCGATCCCCGAGCTCACCTACGGCCAGGCCCTGCAGGAGATCGCGGCGCTCGAGCAGAAGCTGGGCATCGAGAAGCCCCACGTGGCGGCCTACGTCGACGCCAAGGGCCAGTTCAGCTGGGTGGAGTTCCACAACTTCTGGGCGCTGGTGCTGTGCCTGATGGTGGGAACCGCCTCGCTGCCCCACATCCTGATGCGCTACTTCACCACGCCGAACGTGCGCGACGCGCGCAAGTCCGTGGCCTGGAGCATCTTCTTCATCTTCCTGCTGTACTTCACCGCGCCGGCTTACGCCGCGTTCGCCAAGCGCGAGGTGTATCGCGACGTGATCGGCCAGCAGATCTCGGCGCTGCCTGCCTGGGTCCAGAACTGGTCGCAGGTCGGCGGGCTGCTCACCATCAAGGACGGCAACAACGACGGCATCCTGCAGTTGTCCGAGTTCATCATCAACCAGGACATCATCGTGCTGTCGATGCCCGAGATCGCCGGGCTGCCGTACGTGGTTTCGGGCCTGGTGGCTGCCGGCGGCCTGGCGGCGGCGCTGTCGACCGCCGACGGCCTGCTGCTCGCGATCGCCAACGCCCTGAGCCACGACATCTACTTCAAGATGATCGATCCCAAGGCGAGCACCTTCCGGCGCCTGATGGTGGCCCGCGTGCTGCTGGTCGGCGTCGCCATCATCGCGGCGGCGGTGGCCGGCACGCGGCCGGCGGGCATCATCCAGATGGTGGCCTGGGCCTTCTCGCTCGCGGCGGCAGGGTTGTTTGCGCCGCTGGTGCTGGGCATATGGTGGAAACGAACCACGGCCGCCGGCGCCATCGTCGGCATGATGGCGGGCTTCGGCGTGTGCCTGTTCTACCTCATCGGCACGCGCTACTTCGACATGCCTCTCTGGTTCGGCATCCGCAACATCTCGAGCGCGCTGTTCGGCATGCCGGTCGCCTTCATCGTCACCTGGGCGGTCAGCATGATGACCGCGCCGCCGTCCAAGGAGATGCAGGACTTCGTCGATTCCATCCGCACCCCCAAGGGCGATCTCGCCTGGGCGAGGGGCTCGCAGCACGACTGACGGGCTCGCTGCCCGAGGTTGCGAAAGGCCCGCCAGAGCGGGCCTTTCGCTTTCAGGAGAGGAGCTGGCCGAGCAGCTCGCGGGCGGCGAGGCGCCGCTGCAGCTCCTGGTTGACGGCGATCATGCGAAAGCGCACCGCGCCGTAAACCACTTCCTCGTCGAGGTCGCGATAGCTGGAGTGGATCGGCAGGGTGTCGTACAGGCGCTTGGCCGAATGGTCGGCGACGTCCAGCGCTTGGGTCGCCGGCCCTGCGGCGGCGCTGCCGAAACGCACGGCGAAGCTCGCCAGCGCCTCGCCCCAGCCGCCCGGCCGGTGCTGCGGCGCCGGCAGCGCGCCCAGGATCTGCGCGTGCAGCCTCACCAGCGCCTCGGCCAGCAGCGGGCGCTGCCCGGCGTCGACATGCGCGCGCAGGTGCGTTTCGGTGAGGATGAACAGGTCGCCGAGCACCGCCACGAAGGCTTCCCAGCGGCAAACGTCGAGCGCATCCAGGAATCGCTTTTCGGTGAACAGGGCATAGCTCGCGAGCCCGGTCTTGCCGCGGCAGTAGTCGATGGCGCATTTCTGCGCCACGAGCGAGGCGCGCTCCTCGAGAAAGGCCTTCAGCGCCTCGCAAGTGGCGACCGGGGCGGGACGCAGCTTCGACATGACGCGCTGCAGGACGGGGAGCGGCATGGGCCCCATGGTAGCGTATGAAAATGGCCGGGAACATCTGGTGGTCCTACCTCTACTTCCATCTGCCCAACTACGCGCTCGCGCTGCTGTTCTGGACGCTGATCGGGCGCTCCATGTTCTCGCTGTTCCTGCGGCCCGATTCGCCGAACTACATCTACCGCTGGTTCAGGCGCCTGACCGACTGGCTGATGCGGCCGGTGGCATTCATTACTCCCTCGATAGTCCCCGCCCTCGCGCTGGCGCCGATTGCGGCATTCTGGGTGGCGGTGGCGCGCATCGCGTTTTTCATGCTGCTCTACGCGGCCGGCCTCACGCCGCGCATTGCGCAATAGCGGCGCGCATGCCCGAGCGCCAGACCCTGATGGCGGTGATCCTCCTGGTATGCATGGTGAACGGCATTTTCTCGCCTTACCTCAAGGTCGCGCTGCCGGTGGCCATCGCCCTCATGCCCGAGCTTTTCCCGCGCACCATCGAATGGGTGCTGTTCTGGAGCTCGATCCTCCTGGCGAGCGCCACGCTGCTCTTTACCGGGGTGCCGGCCGCCCTTTATGAGCGCCTGGTGGAGAACGAGAGCACCGCCTCCATGTGGATCTGGCTCGCCGGCGCCGGCCTGCTGACGCTGCCGGTGATCCTGCGCTTCGCCTGAAAAGAAACGCCCGGCGCGGGGCCGGGCGGTGAACCATCGCGCCTGCGACAGGCATTGAGCGCGATGGAGGAGGATGCAGCTTTCCCACCATAGCGCGCCGCCCCTCGCACCGCTTGCGCAAAGCTGACGAAGGCCTTGCAGCGGCGGGCAGTTCGCTGCCAGGATCACTTGCCCGGGATGACTTACAATGGAACCGGCGGGCCTCCCCGCATTGCAGTCTGGTGAACCTGGTCAGGTCCGGAAGGAAGCAGCCACAGCCGGTCCCTGCAAGTGCCGGGGATCAGGCTCGCCACGAATTGACTAAACGATGAGCTATCAAGTACTTGCCCGCAAATGGCGGCCGCGGGATTTTGGCAGCCTGGTAGGGCAAGAGCACATCGTGCGCGCCCTGCGGCACGCGCTGGAGCACCAGCGGCTGCATCACGCGTATCTCTTCACCGGCACGCGCGGGGTCGGCAAGACCACGCTGGCCCGCATCCTGGCGAAGTGCCTGAATTGCGAGACCGGCATTACCGCGCAGCCCTGCGGCGAATGCGGCGCCTGCCTGGAGATCGACGGTGGGCGCTTCGTCGACCTGCTCGAGGTCGATGCCGCCACCAACACCAAGGTGGACGAGATGCGCCAGCTGCTGGAGACCGCCCAGTACGCGCCGACCCGCGGACGCTTCAAGGTCTACGTGATCGACGAGGTGCACATGCTGTCCACCTCGGCCTTCAACGCCATGCTGCAGACGCTCGAGGAGCCGCCCGAGCACATGAAGTTCATCCTGGCGACCACCGATCCGCAGAAGATTCCGGTGACCGTGCTCAGCCGCTGCATCCAGTTCAACCTGAAGCAGATGCCGCCCGCGGCCATCACCCAGCACATGTCGCGCATCCTGGAGGCGGAGAAGATCGCGTTCGAGGCGGACGCGCTTCCGCTCATCGCCCGCGCCGCGGCGGGCAGCATGCGCGACGCGCTTTCGCTGCTCGACCAGGCGATTGCGCACGGCGGCGGCCGGCTCGCCGCAGGCGCCGTCGGCGAGATGCTGGGCGCCATCGACCAGAGCTATCTGGTGAACCTGGTGGAGTGCATCGCCGCGCAGGACGCCACGGGCGCCGTGGCGCTCGCCGACGAGATGCAGGCGCGCAGCCTGTCTTTCGATGCCGCGCTCGCGGACCTCGCTTCGCTGCTGCTGCGCATGGCGCTCGCCCAGGCGGCGCCGGAAGCGCTCGCCGAGCTGCCCGAGCGCGCGCGCATCGAGGCGCTGGCCGCTCGCCTGGACGCAGAATCGGTGCAGCTTTACTACCAGATTGCTCTGCAGGGGCGCGAAGACCTGCCGCTGGCGCCGGACGAGCACGCGGGGTTCGTGATGACGGTGCTGCGCATGCTCGCCTTCCGCCCGGAAACGCCCGGTACCGCGATTGCGGCGCCGCAAAGCAGGAGCGCGGCGCCAAAGCCGCAAGCCGCGGGCAGCCCTGCGAGCAGCGCCGCGAGCAGCGATTGGCCGCAGCTGGTGCAGGCGCTGCAGGTGACCGGAGCGGCGCGCGAGCTGGCGCGCAACGCCGAGCTGCAGCGCCGGGGGGAGGGCGTGTTCGATCTTGCGGTGCCCAAGGCCAAGGCGTATCTCGCCGAGCGCGCCTACGTCGACAAGCTGAAGGCGGCGCTCGATCGGCATTTCGGCGCCCCCGTGCGCCTCAGCGTAGCGGTGGGGGAGGTTGCCGGCGCCACCGCCGCCGCGCTGGAAGCGGGCGAGCGCGAGGCGCGCCGCGCCGATGCGGTCAAGGCGGTGCACAGCGACGGCTTCGTGCAGGACCTCGTCAACCTGTTCGACGCCAAAGTCGTCGATTCCACCATTCGGGAAAACAAATGAAAGGCAATATCGGCCAGCTGATGAAGCAGGCGCAGCAGATGCAGGAGAACATGCGGCGCATGCAGGAAAGCCTTGCCTCTTTGGAGGTGGAAGGCCAGTCGGGCGCGGGCATGGTCAAGGTGCAAATGACCTGCAAGCACGAGGTGAAGCGCGTCACGATCGATCCGTCACTCGTAGGCGATGACCGCGAGATGCTGGAGGACCTGGTGGCGGCCGCGTTCAACGACGCCGCGCACAAGGTGGAGGCGACCATCCAGGAGAAGATGAGCGGCATGACCGCCGGCCTGGGGCTTCCCCCGGGCTTCAAGCTGCCTTTTTGAAGAACGACCCCGTTCCTTCGGCGAAGGGGCTGGACGCGCTGGTCCAGGCCTTGCGCGTGCTGCCGGGAGTCGGGCCGCGCTCGGCGCAGCGCATGGCCTACCATCTCCTGCAGCATGATCGCGCGGGCGCGGAGCAGCTGGCGGGCGCCTTGTCCGCGGCCCTCGCCGGTGTGCGGCGCTGCGCCAAATGCAACAACTTCACCGAGGAAGCGGTGTGCGCGCTGTGTCGCTCGCCGCGGCGCGATGCTTCGCTGCTCTGCGTGGTGGAGACCCCGGCGGACCTCGCCATGGTGGAGCAGACGCTAAGCTATTCGGGCATGTATTTCGTGCTCATGGGCCGCCTTTCGCCGCTCGACGGCGTCGGGCCGCGCGACATCGGCCTGGACCGGCTGCTGGCGCGGGCGACCGAAGGCGTGCAGGAGGTGATCCTCGCCACCAACTTCACCAACGAGGGGGAAGCCACCGCCCACTACATCGCCGAGATGCTGCGCTCGCGCGACATCAAGGTGAGCCGCATCGCGCGCGGCGTGCCGCTGGGCGGCGAGCTCGAGTACGTCGACGCCGGCACCATCTCGCAGGCGCTGCTCGACCGGCGGGGCATCTAGGAGTATTTTCCGGCGATGATCAAAAGCCTTCTTGCCGCATTACTTGCGGGCGCGCTCGCCGCGCCGCTGCTCGCGCTGGCGCAGGCCTATCCATCCAAGCCCGTGCGGGTGGTGGTGACCTTCCCGCCGGGATCCACCCCCGACATCGTCGGCCGCGCGCTCGCCAGCCGGCTGCAGGAGGCGATGGGCCAGCCCTTCGTGGTCGAGAACCGCGCCGGCGCCGGCGGCAATATCGGCGCCGACGCCGTGGCAAAAGCGCCGGCCGACGGCTATACCCTGCTGGTCAGCACCAACGGCGTGTTCGCCATCAACAAGGCGCTCTACAAGAGCATGCCTTTCGATCCGGACAAGGACCTGGTGCCCGTGTCGCTCCTCGCGACGGCGCCGCAGATGCTCGTCGTCAACCCCTCGCTCGGGCTGGGCAGCTTCAAGGAGTTCCTGCAGCACGTGCGCAGCAATCCCGGCAAACTGTCCTACGGCTCCGTCGGCGCCGGCAGCGCCTCGCACCTCACGATGGAGCTGCTGAAGAACGATGCCGGGGTGTTCATCGTGCACATCCCCTACAAAGGCTTCCCGCCGGCGGTCACCGACATGCTGGGCGGGAACATCCACACCATGTTCGCCATCGTGCCCGGCGTGCTGCCGCACGTGAAGGCCGGCAAGATGACCGGCCTCGCCGTCACGGCGCTCAAGCGCAGCCCGCTCGCCCCGGAAGTTCCCAGCGTGGCCGAGCTGGGCTATCCGCAGCTCGAGTCGCTCGCCTGGATCGGCCTCGCGGCGCCCGCGGGCACGCCCGCCGAGGTGCTAAGCCGGCTGAGCAGCGCCACCGTGGGCGCCATGCGCACCGCGGAAGTGCGCAGCCTCCTTGGCAAGCAGGGCTTCGATGTGGTGGCCAACGCGCCGCAGGAGTTTTCCCAGTGGATACGGGCGGAATCCGCGAAGTGGGGCGGCGTCATCAAGGCAAGCGGCGCGGTCGTCGATTAGGGGAACTTTGGGGCAGCAGGGCAATCTCAACTCTCTTCCCGGCACACCGCTGGAAAAAAGCAGGAAAAAAAGCAGAGCCCAGTCGAATTTTCGTCGTAAATCGTTGACAGGCTTTCCCCGCACTCGCTATAATCTTTGGCTCAGTTAGGTGATGTTCTCGGGCGCGGGGTGGAGCAGTCTGGCAGCTCGTCGGGCTCATAACCCGAAGGTCAGAGGTTCAAATCCTCTCCCCGCAACCAACCGCATCAACGACGTACCAGCGCCTTCCGGCGTTCGCTCTTTAAAAATTCGCAGCCGATAAGTGTGGGCGCTTGAGCTGATGGCGCCGCGCGCAAGAACCCTTTGCAAGAAGCTTTGCAAGGATCGTTCCTGCAAGCGGCAAAGCATCTAGCAAGTGCTCACAGAGAAGTAAACCTCGTTTACTTTGAGTGATGCACGGTTGTACTTAGGTAATTGCAGGTGAAAGTCTTTTAATTGAAGAGTTTGATCCTGGCTCAGATTGAACGCTGGCGGCATGCCTTACACATGCAAGTCGAGCGGCAGCGCGGGGGCAACCCTGGCGGCGAGCGGCGAACGGGTGAGTAATGCATCGGAACGTGTCCTCTTGTGG
>CBDDSA010000287.1:0-27765 GCA_965233185.1 uncultured bacterium | reverse complement strand
GAATGCCGACACCACCATGTAAAGCCCGACGGCGAGGCCAAGGTCGCTGCGCGCCCAGCCCAGGTCGTCGACCATCGGCCGGAAGGTGAGGCCGATGGCGAAGCGCGCGCCGCCGCCGACGAACAGCACGAGAAAGCCGGCCGCCAGGATGAGTGCAACCGGCATCAGGCCCGGCGCGAAGCGGCGCTCAATGGATCAGATTCCGCTCGCGCAGCCACCCTGCACAAAGCTCGACCGCCTGCTCCAGCAGCTCGGGCTGGCCCTGGTAGTAATGCGTCGCGCCCTTGACCACGCGGAAGGTCTTGTCGCGGCTTGCCGCGGCGTCGTGGATCGTGCGCACGTGCGGCTGCGGCACCGCGTCGTCGGCTGAATTTTCGATCGCCAGCAGCGGCGCGCTCACCGAGGCCGCGCAGGCGGGTCCGTCGGCGTTCGAGTCGTCGAGCGACCATTGCGACAGCCACGCGCGCAGCGTGGAGAAGCGCCCCAAGCCACGGGGCCGGTGTTGGCGGTGTGCGGCTTGCCGAGGTAGCACCAGCGCGGCTTGCGGTCGTTCGGGTCCACGGCCGGGTCGAGGAAGCGCAAGTCCGCCATGGTGCGGTAGGTGACGAATCCGCGCTCGAGCTCATCGCCGCCCTGCTTTCTCGGCTTCTCCAGCGTTTCCTTCACCCAGGCGGTCCGGCGCCGCATGCGGGCGAGCTGCGCGGCGCGGAAGCGGCGGATGAAATCCTGCCCGTAGGGCGGCTGGTTGGGGCATCGCGGATCATAGATATCGAGCTCGAGGGCGCGGCGGTTGGGATCCTGCTCGTCGAGCACCGACGGATCGAGCCACTCGGACAGCATGCGCGCGCGCGACAGGTGCGCGGCCTGGAAAATCAGCGCGTCGGCCGGGAGCAGCCCTTCGAAGCTGATGGCATCATTCGCCGGCGTGCGCGTCACCGCGGGGTTCTCCGCCTGCGCCTGGTAGAACAGCGCGAGCGACCCGCCGCCCGACCAGCCGCACAGCACCACCTTCTCGTAGCCCCACTGCTCCCGGGCGTGGCGCACGTAGGCACCCAGGTCCAGCCGCACAGCACGTGCACGCCGGCGCGCGCCAAGGCGTGCGGCATTGGCAGGAGCTGCTGCGTGGACGAAGGGTGCATGAAAACGGCGAGCGTGCCGGCCGGCGCCCCCTTGGGCACGAGGCGCACGCCCTCGCAGTTCACCGCCCCTTGCGAGCCGGCAAACCCGTAAACCTCCGTGAACTGCGCCGCTTCGCGGTACTGCACATGCACCCACTCGGGCGCAACCTCGAAGCTCATTTCCGGTGGACCCAGTCGGCGTGGCGCGGGGCTTTCTTGGTGCGCGTCCATTCCTCCATCATCGCGCCGCTCACCGACTCGAGCCGGCGCTTCATCTCGGGGGTCATGCAATCGACGGTGAGCTCCAGGCGGTGGCCATTCGGGTCGAAGAAATAGATCGATCTGCAGATGCCGTGGTCGACCGGGCCGAGCACGTCGACGCCGTGCGACTCCAGGCGCGCCTTGTTGCGCATCAGCGCCGCCTCATCCGCCACCCGCAGCGCGAGGTGCTGCACCCAGGCGGGCGTATTCGCGTCGCAGCCCATGTCGGGCGACTCGGGCAGCTCGAAGAAAGCGACGTAGCTGCCGTCGTCCATGCGGAAGAAGATGTGCATGTACGGATGCGCTTCGCCGGTGCTGGGCACGCGATCCTCGGACAGCGCCATCGCGTACTCCAGGCCGAGGACGCGGGTGTAGAAATCGGCCGTCTGCTTTGCGTCCTTGCAGCGGTAGGCGACGTGGTGCAGCTCCTTGATGTCCATGAAAATCTCCGAGAATCTCCGCGAATTTTCCGGAATAGCCGACCCCTATGCTATGTAAAATCGGCTTGCTACTCAACGGAGACCCTCTTGGACAAACGCAATCACAAGGAACGCTACGACGACGGCCTGAAGACGCGCACCGAGGTGCTGGGCAAGGCCTGGGTGGAAAAGTCGATGGCCGGCGTGGACGACTTCAACCGCGATTTCACCGAGCTGCTGAACACCTATTGCTGGAACGACATATGGAATCGGCCGGGCCTGTCGCGCAAGATGCGCTCGGTGTTGAACCTCGGCATGCTCACCGCGCTGGGCAAGGAGCACGAGCTTAAGCTGCACCTGCGCGGCGCGCTCCATAACGGCCTCACCAAGGACGAGATCAAGGAAGTGCTGATGCAGACCGCCATCTATTGCGGCGTGCCGGCGGCGGTGGTGGCGTTTCGCTGCGCGAAGGAGGTGTTTCAATCCGAAAAATAGCCTTCATCGGGCTGGGCACCATGGGCACGCCCATGGCGGCCAGCCTGGCGCGCGCCGGCTTTGCCGTCCAGTCGTTCGACCGCAACGGCAGCGGCAACCAGCCTTCGGCGCGGGAGGCGGCGCGCGGCGCCGAAGCGCTGATCACCATGCTGCCCGACGGCGACGCGGTGCGCGAGACGGTGCTCGACGCGCTGCCCGGGCTGCCGCAGGGCGCGGTGGTGATCGACATGAGCTCCTCGGATCCGGCCGCGACGCGCGCTCTGGCCGCGGCCTTGCGCGCGAAAGACATCCGCCTGGTGGACGCGCCGGTGTCGGGCGCCATCGCGAAGGCCAAGGATGGCACGCTCGCCATCATGGTCGGGGGCGAACCGGAGGTCGTGGAGAAAGTGCGCCCGGTGCTGGCCGCCATGGGGGCGGACATTTTCCATGTCGGGCCGCTGGGCGCCGGCCACGCGGTGAAGGCGCTGAACAACTACCTGGGCGCCGCCGGCACGCTGGCGGGCTTCGAGGTGCTGCGCGTGGCGCGCGCCTTCGGCCTGGACCCCGGGCCCATGCTGCAGGCGATCAACGCCTCCACCGGACGCAACAGCACCACCGAGCGCAAGATCCCGCAGCAGGTCCTGACCGGCGCCTTCGCCTCGGGGTTCAAGCTCGCGCTCATGGCCAAGGATGTGGGCATCGCCGCCGGACTGGCGCGCGGCCTGCGCGTGCACACGCCCTACCTCGAAAAAACGCTGCAGCTTTGGCGCGCGGCGCACAAGGCCCTGCCCGCCGGCGCCGACCACACGGAGATCTACCGCTTCCTGGAGCGGCTCAGGCCGGCAGCCACGGCAGCGCGGGCTCGCGCCCGGAGAAAAGCCCCACGCCGCAAGCGACTCTAGGATGCGTGGTCGAGCGCCGTACCGCGTACCCCATGCAGCGGCGAAGCCGGGGGCGTGCCGAACATCGCCTCCATCTCCCGGCGTACGCGCACCGCCGTGGCATCCGCATCAAAAGCCACGTCGCGCCAGCACACCGGCTCGCCGGCCGCCACCGCGCGCAACATTCTCCAGCCGTGCGCGAGGCCGAGCGGCAGGCAGCCCTGCGCGAGCGAAGCCTGCGCCGGCATAAGGCGTCCGACGACCGTATAGCCGCCCTCGCCGTCCAGCAGCTCCCCCGGCGACAGGTTTTTCTTGGCGACGGCGATCGCGTCGGCGCGCCAGCCCGTAGCGCAGCCCGTCGGCTCGCCGCGCAGCCCGACCGCGGCGACCGAGATGCCCACTTCGAGGCCGATAAGGTGCCAGCGCTTGTACAGGCAGGCGTAGCGGCCTGAAGGGTCGGTCTTGACGCCGTACTCGGCGAAGCAGCGCTGGATGTAGTCGGTCTCGCCCTCGAACACCACGAACACGCCGAAGCGGATGTCGTAGGGGATGGCCTTTCCATCTTCGGTCAAGGAAGACACCACTTCCACCTGCCCCTTGTGATGCAGCACCCCGCCTTCGGCGGCCGGGCGCATCAGCGAAGGAATCTCCTCCACCGAGCCCGGCGGATAAAGCAGACCGCCGGGCGCCGGCGTGAGACCGGTGGCATTGCACACCGCGGCCGTCTCGATGGCCGGCTTGGAGCCGTCGAGGAAGGAATTGAACATCTTGGGGTTGAGGCCGCCTGCGCTGGCCTGCTCGGGCGTGAGGCCGTAGTGGCCCCACACCGTCTCGGGCGTGGACTGCGCGAAATGCGGCAGCCATTTGTGGCCGCGGCCCGCCGCGACGACCGGGAAGCCGGCGGCGCGCGCCCAGTCGACCAGGTCGCAGATGAGCGCCGGCTGGTCGCCGTAGGCGAGGCTGTAGACCACGCCCGCTTCCGCCGCTTTGCGCGCAAGCAGCGGCCCGCAGAACGCGTCGGCCTCGACCGTCACCATGACCACGTGCTTGCTGTGGCGAAACGCCGCCAGCGCGTGCTCCACCGCCGCCGGCGGATTGCCGGTGGATTCGATGATGATGTCGATCGCCGGATGCGCCACCAGCTTTTCCCAGTCATCGCTGACGTGGGTGGTTCTTTCCTTGAGAGCTCTATCCAGGGAAGGGGCCGAGTAGCCGGCCGAAGGCCATCCCACGCGCTCGAGATTCACCCTGGCATTCTGCGGAGACAGATCTGCGATGCCCACCAGGTGCACGCCAGGAGTCTTCGGCACCTGAGCGATGTACATGGCGCCGAACTTGCCCGCGCCGATGACGCCGATGCGCAGCGGCTTGTCTTTCCTCTGCAGCAGTTTCGAATAGAGATTCACGAACACCTCAAAAACAGGGACAGACCACGTTTTTCAACACAGCGGAAAAACGTGGTCTGTCCCTAATTAGTCGTTAAGCAGCTTTCAGGTTGCCTTGCAGCTCTTCGGCCGGCGTGCCGTCTTTCCACGGCAGCGGCACGTCGCAATGCCGCAGCAGGCAGTCGTCGGGCAGCGCTCGGATAGGCGCGAAGTCGCGGTGCGCGATGTAGCCGGGGCGCTTGAAGCGGCGGATGTGGTTCGACACCGCGCACAGGGAAAGGTAGACGCTCACGCGGTTCCAGGGCGACAGGTTGGAGGTCGAGGCATGCACCAGGCAGCCGTGGAACAGGATCATGGAGCCAGCCGGGCCCTTGGGCGCGACGATGCCGCCGCGGCCGACCAGCTGCCTTATGGTGTCCTGGTTGATGACCCACAGCGGATAGCTGGTGGTGCCGGTGTCGTGCTCGGCGTCGGGCACGCCCAGCTTGTGGCTGCCCGGGATGAACATCAGCGGTCCGTTGAACTCGTTCACCTCGTCGAGGAAGATGGCCACGTTCATGGCGCGCGCCTCGGGCATCTGGTCGTCGTTGCGCCAGGTGCCGTAGTCCTGGTGCCACTGCCACACGTCGCCGTCGAACGCGGCCTTGCCGTTGATCTTGAACTGGTGCATGTACACGTCTTCGCCGAAGATCTGGCGGATCGGCTCGACCATGCGCGGGTGGCGCGCCAGCTTGGCGAAAGGGTAGCTGTACATATGGGCGGCGAAGTTGGTGCGCACCACGTCGCCGGTCTTTTCGCGCACGTTCTCGGGCCGGCGCTGCGCGTATAGCGCAGGTACCTCGTCGGTCAGCGCCTTGACCTCGGCGGGTGTGAAAAGCGAGGGAAAAAAGAGATACCCTTCGCGGTCGAACTGCTCGAGCTGTTGAGGAGAGAGTTTCATGGCAGGAGGCAAGGCCGACTCGGTAAAGACCATACTTTACGCCCTCGGCGCGAACCTAGCCATTGCCGCGGCCAAGACCGGGCGGTGATCCGTTCAGTGGTTAATCCTTCGAGCCCGACGTCGCGGACTGAGTCGAATCGGGCTCTGACCCCGATTTCGCTCCGATCTGAGGAAGGGGTCTGACCCCATTTTTCTCCGGCTCGACGATCTGGAAGAACACCTCGTCGTCGCGGATCATGCCGAGCTCGTAGCGCGCGCGCTCCTCGATCGCCTCGATGCCCTGCTTCAGGTCGCGCACCTCGGCGGCCAAAGCGGAGTTGCGCCCCTCGAGCAGCCGGTTGGACGCGCGCTGCGCCTCGAGCTGGCGGTCGTTCTCCCAGGCGCGCAGCCACCCGCCCTTGCCCAGCCACAGCGGATACTGGACCAGCACGATGAGGGCACCCAGCACGATGGCGAGGAGCTTCATCGGGCCGGGGGAAAGGCCTCCCGGCCGGGATAGGTGACCGAGTCGCCCAGGTCCTCCTCGATGCGCAGCAGCTGGTTGTACTTGGCGACGCGGTCGGTGCGCGACAGCGAGCCGGTCTTGATCTGCAGCGCGTTGGTGCCCACCGCGATGTCCGCGATGGTGGTGTCCTCGGTCTCGCCCGAGCGGTGCGACAGCACCGTGCCGTAGCCCGCGCGCTTGGCGAGCTCGATGGCCGAGAAGGTCTCGGTCAGGGTGCCGATCTGGTTCACCTTGATGAGGATGGCGTTGGCGGCCTGCTGCTCGATTCCCTCGCGCAGGATGCGCGTGTTCGTGACGAACAGGTCATCGCCGACCAGCTGCAGCTTGCGGCCCAGCCTGGCGGTGAGCGCCTTCCAGCCTTCCCAGTCGCTCTCGGCCATGCCGTCCTCGATGGAGACGATGGGATAGCGCGCCGCGAGATCGCCCAGGTAGGACGCCAGCCCGCCGGCATCCAGGCGCTTGCCTTCGGACTCGAGGACATAGGCGCCGTTCTTGAAGAACTCGGAGGCCGCGCAGTCGAGCGCGAGGACCACGTCCTTGCCGGCGGCGTAGCCCGCGGCGCCCACCGCCTCGAGGATGAGCTCGATCGCGGCGGCGTGCGTGGCGAGATCGGCCGGCGCAAAGCCGCCCTCGTCGCCCACCGCCGTGGACATGCCTTTCGCATCGATGAGCGACTTGAGCTTCTGGAAGATTTCCGCCCCGCAGCGCAGCGCCTCGCGGAAACTCTGCGCGCCCACCGGCACGATCATGAATTCCTGGAAATCCAGGCGGTTGTTGGCGTGCGCGCCGCCGTTGATCACGTTCATCATCGGCACCGGCATGCGCATGGCGCCGGAGCCGCCGAAATAGCGGTACAGCGGCAGCCCGGCCTCCTCGGCCGCCGCCTTGGCCACCGCCATCGACACCGCGAGCGTGGCGTTGGCGCCCAGGCGCGACTTGTTCTCGGTGCCGTCGAGGTCGAGCAGCGTGCGGTCGATGAAAGCCTGCTCCACCGCGTCGAGGCCCACGATGGCCTCGGAGATCTCGGTGTTCACGTGCTCCACCGCCTTCAGCACGCCCTTGCCGCCGTAGCGGCCCTTGTCGCCGTCGCGCAGCTCGATCGCCTCGCGGCTGCCGGTCGAGGCCCCCGAAGGCACGGCGGCCCGGCCCATGACCCCCGACTCGAGCAGCACGTCGGCCTCGACCGTCGGGTTGCCGCGCGAATCCAGGATTTCCCTGGCGACCACGTCTACGATGGAGCTCATTGTTTGACCTTGTATTCCGCGAATCCGTTTTTCTTCACCAGCCGGTCGAGCTCGAGCAGCGTCTCGAGCAGCTCCGGCATCATGCCCAGCGGCCAGGCATTCGGGCCGTCGGACAGCGCTCTCTCCGGGTTCGGGTGGGTTTCCATGAACAGGCCCGCGATGCCGGTGGCGACCGCGGCGCGCGCGAGCACCGGGATGAATTCGCGCTGCCCGCCGGACGACGTCCCCTGCCCGCCCGGCAGCTGCACCGAGTGGGTGGCGTCGAACACCACCGGGCAGCCGGTGCCGCGCATGATGGCGAGCGAGCGCATGTCGGACACCAGGTTGCCGTAGCCGAAAGAAAAGCCGCGCTCGCACACGAGGATGTTGTCCTGCGCGGAGGCTTCCCGCGCCTTGTCCACCACGTTCTTCATTTCCTGCGGGGACAGGAACTGCCCTTTCTTGATGTTGACCGGCTTGCCGGCGGACGCGGCGGCGTGGATGAAATCGGTCTGGCGGCACAGGAACGCCGGGGTCTGCAGGACGTCGACCACGGCGGCGACCGGCTTGACTTCCTCCTCGGTGTGCACGTCGGTCAGCACCGGCACGCCGATCTGCTTCCTGACCTCGGCGAGGATGCGCAGGCCCTCCTCCATCCCGGGCCCGCGGAACGACTTGCCCGAGCTGCGGTTCGCCTTGTCGTAGGAGGACTTGAAGATGAACGGGATGCCCAGCTTGCCGGTCATGTCCTTCAGCCGTCCGGCGACGTCCAGCTGCAGCTCGCGCGACTCCACCACGCAGGGCCCGGCAATGAGGAACAGCGGCCGCTCCAGGCCGACTTCAAAACCGCAGAGCTTCACGCTGCAACGACCGACAGTGGGCGCTTTTCGCGCGCCCGGTGGCGCAGGGCCGCGGCGACAAACGCCTTGAACAACGGGTGGCTGTCGCGCGGGGTGGAGGTGAACTCCGGGTGGAACTGCACGCCGACGAAGAACGGGTGCGCCGGCAGCTCCATGATCTCGGGCAGGTGCTCGCTCGGCGTGCGCGCCGAAACCTTGTAGCCCTTGGCCTCGAGCTCGGGCACGTAGATGTTGTTCACTTCGTAGCGGTGCCGGTGCCGCTCGTTGACTTCTTTCCCGTAGATCGAGGACGCCAGGGTGTCGGGCTCCACCGGGCACTTCTGCGCCCCCAGGCGCATGGTGCCGCCCAGCTCCGACTTGTCGGTGCGCTTCTCGATGCGGCCGGTGCGGTCCAGCCACTCGGTGATGAGTGCGACCACCGGATGCGGCGTATCTGCGTCGAACTCGGTGCTGTTGGCGCCTTCCAATCCAGCCACGTTGCGCGCGAATTCTATGGTGGCGAGCTGCATGCCCAGGCAGATGCCCAGGTACGGAATGCCGTGCTCGCGCGCGTAGCGGATGGCGGCGATCTTGCCCTCGGTGCCGCGCTTGCCGAAGCCGCCGGGCACCAGGATGGCGTCCATCTGCTCCAGCGCGGCGAGGCCCGCCTGCCCTTGCGCTTCTATCCTTTTCTCGATCTCCTCGGAATCCACGTAGCGGATGTTCACCTTGGCGCTCGCGTGGATGCCGGCGTGGCGCAGCGCCTCGTTCAGGCTCTTGTAGGAGTCCTGCAGGTCGACGTACTTGCCGACGAAGGCGATGTCGACGACATGCTGCGGCTGCTGCTGCGCCTGCACCAGCTTCACCCACGAGGTGAGGTCTGCCGCGCGCGCCAGGATGGCGAGCTTGTGGCACACGATCTCGTCGAGCATCTGCTCGTGCAGCATCATGGGGATCTTGTAGATCGAGTCCACGTCCCAGGCCGAGATCACCGCCTCCTTCTGCACGTTGCAGAACAGCGCGATCTTGCGCCGCTCGTCCTCGGGCAGCGGCCGGTCGGTGCGGCACAGCAGCGCGTCGGGCTGGATGCCGATCTCGCGCAGCTCCTTCACCGAATGCTGCGTGGGCTTGGTCTTGATCTCGCCCGCCGAGGCGATGTAGGGCACCAGCGTGAGGTGGATGTAGCACACGTTGTTGCGCCCAAGCTCCAGGCCCATCTGCCGGATGGCCTCGAGGAAGGGCAGCGACTCGATGTCTCCCACCGTGCCGCCGATCTCCACGATGGCCACGTCGGCATCGCCCGCGCCGCGCTTGATGAAGGCCTTGATCTCGTCGGTGATGTGCGGGATCACCTGCACCGTGCCGCCGAGATAGTCGCCGCGGCGCTCCTTCTTGATCACCGACTCGTAGATCTGGCCGGTGGTGAAGTTGTTCCAGCGGCGCATCTTGGAGCTCTGGAAGCGCTCGTAGTGGCCCAGGTCGAGGTCGGTTTCCGCCCCGTCCTCGGTGACGAACACCTCGCCGTGCTGGAACGGGCTCATGGTGCCCGGATCGACGTTGATGTAGGGGTCGAGCTTGATGTTGGTGACGCGGATGCTGCGCGACTCGAGGATCGCGGCGAGGGAGGCGGCGGCGATGCCTTTCCCGAGCGAGGAAACTACACCACCGGTAACGAAAACATACTTGGTCATGTACCCACGGCGTGTAGGGATGGAGGAGTTTACACGAATTTAAGCAGTCGCAAGCTCCGGGCGGTTCCTGAAGTATTCGAGCGCCCCCGGGTTGGCGAGCGCCTCGAGGTTCTTCACCTCGCGCCCGTGCACCACCTCGCGCACCGCCAGCTCGACGATCTTGCCGCTCTTGGTCCGCGGGATGTCCTCGACCTGCAGGATTTTCGCCGGAACGTGGCGGGGCGTCGTGTTCTCCCGGATGCGCCGCTTGATGGCGCTCGCCAGCGCATCCGAAAGCGACGCGCCCTCCTTCAGCTTGACGAACAGCACCACGCGCACGTCGCCCTCCCACTCCTGGCCGATCACCAGGGCTTCGACCACCTCGTCGAGCTGCTCGACCTGGCGATAGATCTCGGCGGTGCCGATGCGCACGCCGCCCGGGTTCAGCACCGCATCCGAGCGCCCGTAGATGACCAGGCCGCCGTGCGGCGTGATCTCGCACCAGTCCCCGTGGCGCCAGACGTTGGGGTACTTCTCGAAATACGCGGCGCGGTACTTCGCTCCGTCCGGGTCGTTCCAGAAGCCCAGCGGCATGGCGGGAAACGGCCGCGTGCACACCAGCTCGCCCTTCTCGTTCGTTACGGCATGCCCGCGCTCGTCGAAGACCTCCACCGCCATCCCCAGGCCCTTCGCCTGGATCTCGCCGCGCCATACCGGCCCCATGGGATTGCCCAGCACGAACCACGACACGATCTCGGTGCCCCCTGACATCGACCACAGGCAGACGTCGTCCTTCACGTTCTGGTACACGTAGTCGAAGCCCTCGGGCAGCAGCGGCGAGCCGGTCGAGAGCACCGCGCGCAGCGGCGCCAGGCGGTGCGTGTCCTTGGGCTTCAGCCCGACCTTGGCGATGGCGTCGATGAACTTGGCCGAGGTGCCGAAATGCGTCATGCCGGCGGCGTCGGCGAAGTCGAACAGGATGCGGCCGCGGTCCACGAACGGCGAGCCGTCGTAGAGCAGCAGGGTGGCCTGCGAGGCGAGCCCCGACGCAAGCCAGTTCCACATCATCCATCCCAGGGTGGTGAAGTAGAACAGGCGATCGCCCGGCTTCACGTCGCTGTGCAGGCGATGCTCTTTCAGGTGCTGCAGCAGCGTGCCGCCGGCGCCGTGCACGATGCACTTGGGCACGCCGGTGGTGCCGGAGGAGTACAGGATGTACAGCGGGTGGTTGAACTCGAAGCGCTCGAAGCGCATCTCCTCGGGGTCGAAGGGATCGACGAAATCCAGCATGGCCGTGCCGCAGGTGGCGCGCCGGCCAAGGTAGTCGATCACCACGCATTCCTCGACGCTCGGCAGCCGGGCGAGCACCGCCTCCACCTTTTCCTGGCAGTCGAACTCCTTGCCTGCATAAAGGTAGCCGTCCGCGCAGAACAGCACCTTCGGCTCGATCTGGCCGAAACGGTCGAGCACGCCCTGCACGCCGAAATCGGGCGAGCAGCTCGACCAGACGGCGCCCAGGCTGGCGGTGGCCAGCATCGCGGCGGTCGCCTCCGGCAGGTTGGGCAGGTAGCCGGCGACGCGGTCGCCTTTCTTCACCCCGGCGTCGGCCAGCGCCTGGGCGAGCCGTGAAACCAGGGCATGCAACTGGGCGAATGTGAGGGTTCTCTTGATCCGATCCTCGCCCCAGAACACGATAGCGTCGGCCGCGTCGCGCCGGCGCAGCAGGTTCTCGGCGAAGTTGAGCCTGCCCTCGGGGAACCAGCGGGCGCCGGGCATGCGCTGGCCGTCGACCAGCGTGCGCCCGCCCTTGTCGCCCTGCACCTCGCAGAAATCCCACACCAGGCTCCAGAACTCGGCGCTGCGCTCGACCGACCAGGCATGCAGGTCCTGGAAGGAATCCTTTCGGGCAAGGCGCAGAAAGCGCGCGAGCTCGGTTCCGGCTGCGCGCTGCGCCGAGGGCTGCCACAGGGGCTTCACTGGAGTAATGAGCGGATCCTTTCCGGAATGCGCACCGGCTTTTGCGACTGCAGGTCGATGAACACCACCACGGCGACCCCGTCGGCGCACAGCTCCTGGCCCACGCTCAGCTCGTAGAAGGTGGAAACGCTGGAGCCGCCCGGGGCGCCGGCGAAAAGCTTCACTTCCACCATGCCCGGATAGCTCATCGGTTTCCTGAAGTTGCAGGAGGTGCTGACGATGACGATGCCCAGCGTGCTGCGGGCCTCGCGCTGCGGCACCAGGGCGTCGAACCAGGCGATGCGCGCCTGCTCCATGTAGCGGAAGTAAACCGTATTGTTCACGTGGCCCATGGCGTCCATGTCGCCCCAGCGCATGGGAATGCTCTCGATGTGCACCAGCCGCCGCAACGTTGCCTGTGGCGTCATCGGTGCTGATTATAATTCCGCGATGTCGCGCGAATCGATGGAGTACGACATCGTCGTGGTTGGCGCCGGCCCCGCCGGCCTCGCCGCGGCGATCCGGCTGAAGCAGCTCTCCCCCGGCATCTCGGTGTGCGTGCTCGAAAAGGGCTCCGAGGTCGGCGCGCACATCCTGTCGGGCGCGGTGATGGACCCGCGGGCGCTCGACGAGCTGATTCCCGACTGGAAGGGCAAGGGCGCCCCGCTCAACGCGCCCGTATCCGAGGACCGCTTCCTGTTCCTCACCGAACGCTCGGCGCTCCAGGCGCCCCAGTTCCTGCTGCCGGGCTGCTTCAAGAACCACGGCAACTACGTCGTCAGCCTGGGCAACGTGTGCCGCTGGCTCGGGCAGCAGGCCGAAGCCCTCGGCGTGGAAATCTTCCCGGGCTTCGCTGCCGCGGAGGTTCTTTTCGAGCAGGAGCGCGTGACAGGCGTTGCCACCGGCGACGTCGGCATCAATCGCAAGGGCGAGAAAACCGAAGCGCATCAGGCCGGCATGGAGCTGCGCGGCAAATATACGTTCTTCGCCGAGGGCTGCCGCGGCCATCTCGGCCGGCAGCTTGAGGCGCGCTACCAGCTGCGCAAGGGCGCCGATCCGCAGGTGTACGGCATCGGCCTGAAGGAGCTGTGGGAGGTGACGCCCGAGGCGCATGAGAGCGGCCTGGTGATCCACACCGCGGGCTGGCCGCTCGAGGCCGACGTGTACGGCGGCTCTTTCGTCTATCACATGGAAGACCGGCAGGTCGCGGTGGGTTTCGTCGTCGGCCTGGGCTACAGCAATCCGTACCTCTCGCCGTACGACGAGTTCCAGCGCTTCAAGCGGCATCCGGCCATCCGCCGCTTCCTGGAGGGCGGCAAGCGCATCTCGTACGGCGCGCGCGCCATCGCCGCGGGCGGGCTGCAGTCCCTGCCGCGGCTGGTGTTCGACGGCGGCGCCTTCATCGGCGACGAAGCCGGCTTTCTCAACGCGTCGCGCATCAAGGGCAGCCACTGCGCCATCAAGTCGGGGATGCTCGCCGCCGAAGCCGCGGCGCAGGCGCTCGGCGAAGGACGCGCCGGCGACGCGCTGGAAGCCTATCCCGAGGCCTTTCGCAAAAGCTGGCTGTACGAGGAGCTGCATCGCGGGCGCAACTTCAAGCCATGGATGTCCAAGGGCCTGTACACCGGCGCGCTCATGGTCGGCATCGACCAGCTGGTGCTGCGCGGCAAGGCGCCCTGGACCCTGGGCCACGCGCACGCCGACCACCAGACGCTGGTGCCCAAGAGCCAGGCGAAGCCCATCGACTATCCCAAGCCCGACGGCAAGCTCACCTTCGACCTCCTGTCCTCGGTGTTCCTGTCCAACACCAACCACAACGAGGACCAGCCGGTCCACCTCACCCTGAAGGACCCGTCCATCCCGGTCAATGTCAACCTCGCGGTCTATGCCGGTCCCGAGCAGCGCTACTGCCCGGCCCAGGTCTACGAGTTCGTCCCGGCCAACGGCGGGCATCGACTGCAGATCAACGCGCAGAACTGCGTGCATTGCAAGACCTGCGACATCAAGGACCCGCGCCAGAACATCGTCTGGGTGACGCCCGAAGGCGGCGGCGGCCCGAACTACCCGAACATGTGACCGCAGCTGTCTAAAGCGGCCGTCAGCTCGGCGAAGAGCGCCTTTGCATCCAGAGGTTTGGCGAGATGCGCATCGAATCCGGCCGCGAGCGCGCGCCGGCGGTCCTGAGGCTCTGCGTAGGCGGTCACCGCGACCAGGCGCGCGCACGCGCCATCGCCCGCCTGGCGCAGCATGCTCGCCACCTCGTAGCCATTGCGGTCCGGAAGGCCGATGTCGCAGAGCACGATGTGCGGCTGCAATCGGGTGGCCGCCGAAAGCCCTTCCCGGCCGGTATGCGCTACCGTCACCTGGCAGCCGCACAAGGCGAGCAGCCTGCGCAGGCTCTCGGCGGCGTCGCCATTGTCTTCCACCACCAGGACCCTTAGGTCCCTCGGTTCCATACGGTCCTTCGGTTCCATGCGCCAGTGTGGCGGCTGGCGCGCCTTTGCGCTATCGCGCAGTCCCGGTATCGCTGTGGCGCGCTCCGCCAATTCGCCGGGCGGTGTGGCGACAGGTCAATCCCCTCAGGGCTCTGACGCTCAGGCCGCGGCGGCCTTGCCCCCGGCGCGCGGCAGGTATTTCTCGACTTCCTCGGCGGGGATCGGCCGGCTCACCAGGTAGCCCTGGATCTGGTCGCATCCCAGGTCGCGCAGCAGGCGCACCTGCTCGTCGTCCTCGACGCCTTCGGCGATCACCTTCAGCCCCAGGGTGTGGGCGAGCGACACGATCATGGCGACGATATTGCGCGGGTAGCCGGCATCGCGCATGCGCACGACGAAGCTGCGGTCGATCTTCAGCACGTCCACCGGCAGCCGCGCAAGATAGCTGAGCGAGCAGTAGCCGGTGCCGAAGTCATCCACCGAGATCTCCACCCCGGCGCGGCGCAGCGTCTGCAGCTTGCGCGTGGTCTCGTCGATGTCGTCCACCAGCACGCTCTCGGTGATCTCGACATCCAGCAGGGGCTTGTCGCGGCCGAAGCCGGCGATCGCATCGAGCACCGAGTCGACGAAGTCCTTCTGGCGCAGCTGGATGGCGGAGACGTTGACCGAGGTGCGCGGCACGAGCGCGCCGAGCGACTGCCAGCGGCGGATGTCCTCCACCGCGCGCTGCAGCGCCCAGCGGCCGGCGACCAGGATCATGCCGGTTTCCTCCATCAGCGACACGAATTTCGCCGGCGGCACCGCCCCGAGCTCCGGGTCCTGCCAGCGGATCAGCGCCTCGAGCCCGGCGAGCTCGCCGCTGCGCACGTCGACCTTGGGCTGATAGTGCAGCGCCAGGCGCCCGTCTTCGATCGCGCGCCGCAGCCGGTGCTCGAGGGCGAGGGACTCGGCGACGCGCGCATTCATCTGCGGGGTGTAGAACAGATACCGCTGGCCCTGCTGTTTTGCATGGTTGAGCGCCGTCTCGGCGTTGGCGCACAGCGTCTCGGTGCTTTCGCCGTCGGTCGGGAACACGGCGATGCCGGCCTTCATCGTCACGCGCAGCTCCACCCCGTCGATCACCACCGGCGGGCTGAAGGCCTCGCCGAGCCGCTCGATCAGCCAGTGGATGGTGTCGCCGGGATGGTCGAAGCCCGCCACCGCGATCGCGAAGTGGTCGGCACCCACGCGCGCCACGGTATCCTGGTCGCGCGCCGCGCTGCGCAGGCGCCCCGCCACCTCGCGCAGCAGGTCGTCGCCCGAGCGCCGGCCGAAGGTCTCGTTCACCATGCGAAAGCGCTCGAGGTCGAGGTAGACCGCGGCGGCGAAGCGCTTTTCGCGCCGCGCCGCGAGCAGCGCCTGGCCCAGCCGGTCTATGAACAGGTTGCGGTTGGGCAGGTCGGTGAGCGAGTCGTGGTAGGCAAGGTAATCCATGCGCGCGCGCTGCTCCAGGTGGTGCAGCGCGAACGCGATGTCGCCGGCGAGCTCCTGCAGCAGCCGCATTTCCTCCTCGTCGAACACATCCTTCGCGCGCGCGTACAGAAGCAGCGCACCCGCGCTCTCGCCCGCAAACAGGAGCGGCAGCACCGCATACGCGCGAAAGCCCTGGCGCAGCGCCGCGTCGCGGCCGGGGAAGGCCGATTTTTCGAGGTCGTTGCACACGCCCGGCTCCGGGAATGGCTCGGGCGGCGTTTCCTTGCCGCTCGAAACCACCTCGCCTGCCGTGGCAATCGCCGCAAGGCCGAAGCCGCCGCGCTCCACGGCGATGCGGCAGGCCTCGGCGAGCAGCTCGCCGCGGTCGGAGACGCGCACGATGAGCGCGTTCACCGCGCTCAAGGTCTCCAGCGTGCGGTTGAGCCGCTGGATGCGGCGCTGCTGCGCCTCCAGCGTGCCGGTTTTCTCCAGCAGCTGGTCGACCACCACGCGCAGGTGCTCGCCGCCCAGGTCGGCTCCGCCGGCGGCCGGCCGCTGGGTGCGCTCGTCGAGCACTTCGCGCACCGCGCGCAGGATGACGTCGTTGTCCGACGGCTTCACCAGCACGCGCGCCACGCCATGGGCCTGCGCCAGCTGCTGCGCCTCCTCGCCGGCGAAGTACGCGGTGTAGAACATGACCGGCACGCCCGAGGTCGCCGGATCGGCGCGCAGCTCGCGCGCCAGGACGTAGCCGTCCATGCCGGGCATGAGGACATCCGAGATCACCAGATCGGGAGGCGCGGCGCGCGCCTGCGCGAGCGCCTGGCGCGCGCCCGCGGCGCGCGTCACCTCGTAACCGGAAACCTCGAGCAGCGAGGCAAGCGCTTCGCGGTTGGCGCGGTTGTCGTCGACGACCAGTATCGTGGCGGCCATGCTGAATAGACAATGGTCGCGCAACGTCGGTGCCCGCGCGAGGCGGCCTGCCAACAATTTCGTCGCTGGTTCGCGGAAATTACTGTCGTGGATCAGCTACACCCCGCTCGTCCAGCGCGAAGCGAACGAGCGCAATGATGAGCGCAAGCACCAGCGGGCCGAGGATCACGCCGATCGGCCCGAAGGCCGACACGCCGCCCAGCACGCCGATGAACACGGTGAGCGTGCCTACCTGCGCCCGCCCCGAGACCAGCATCGGTCGCAGCACGTTGTCGATGGTCGCGACCAGCGCGCCCCAGATCAGAAGGAAAGCCGCGGCATACCAGCGATCCTGCAGCGCGAGCACCAGGACTGCGGGCACCCATACCACCGGCGTGCCGGCGAGCGGCACCAGCGCGAGCAAGGCGGCCAGCACGCCGAACACGATCGGCGAGGGCAACCCCACGATGGCGAAGCCCACGGCAATCAGCGCGCCCTGCGCGAGCGCGGTGACGCCGGTGCCGTACACCATGGCGCGCGTCACCGAGGCGAGGTGCGCGAACAGCCGGGTGCGCTCGCTGCCCGACATCGGTATGAGGTCGCGCACCGTGTTGAACGCCAGGCGCACGTCGCGGATGGCGAAGAACAGGATGAACATCATCATGACGAAGCCCACCACCGTTCCGAGCGCCCCCAGCACGGCGAGCCGGCCCAGCGACGCGAGGGACTTGAGCACGGTGCGCGCGCCTTCCACGGCCCACGCCTGCATCTGCGACAGCGTCAGGCCCGCCGATTCCTGCAGCCAGACGATCGCAGGCCCGATGAGCGGAATCGAGGCAAGGTCCGAGGCCTCGGTGGGTTTGTGCTCGATGGCGAAGTCCTGCGCGTAGCGCAGCAGCTCGGCCGCCTGCGCGGCAAAGGCCGCCGCGAGCCCGGTCAGCGGCCCGACGATGATGAGAAAGGTGGCGAGCGTAAGCAAGGCCGCCGACAGGGCCGGCCTGCCGCCGAGCCTGCCCGCGAGCCAGCGATGCACCGGCTGCAGCAGGAAAGCGAGGAACAGCGCCCAGGCGATGGGCGCGAAGAACGGCTGCAGGATCTGGAACAGCAGGTAGGCGAGCAACGCGAGCGTGAGCAGCGCGAAGGTTCGCGCGTAGAACACCTCGTCCGACGTCGGCGGCGAGGCAGGATCTACCGGGCGGCCGGGGCGTGCTTCCACGGGATGAGCTCGAGCGTGGAGCGTAGCACGTCCGGGTCGACCGGCTTCACGAGGTGCTGGTCGAAGCCCGCCTGGCGCGCGCGCGTGCGATCCACTTCCTGCCCGAAGCCGGTCACCGCCACGATCGGCACGCCGTCCAGGCGCCGGTCCTGCCGCAGCAGGCGCGCGACGGCGAAGCCGTCGAGTTGCGGCAGGTCCAGGTCGAGCAGCACGACGTCCGGCACCTCGCGCCGCGCCGCCGCGAGCGCCGCGCGCCCGTCGTAGCTCACCTGCACCGAGTGACCCATCTGCTGCAGCATCATGCCCAGGCTGTCGGCCGCGTCGACGTTGTCGTCCACCACCAGCACGCGGCGTCCCGCCGCGTCCTTCGAAGGCGCGGCGCTCGGCCGCTCGGCCACTGCCGGCGCCGATTCCGGCAGCGGGATGCGCACGGTAAAGCGGCTGCCCTTCCCCGGGCCGGCGCTGTGCGCCTCGATAATCCCGCCGTGCAGCTGGACGAGCTGGCGCGCCAGGGCAAGCCCGATCCCCAGGCCCCCGGGCGCGCGGCGCCGGCCGCCGTCGATCTGGCCGAACATGTCGAAGACCCGCGGCAGCGACTCGGGGGCGATGCCGATGCCGTTGTCTTCCACCGCTACGGTCACCTGCCCTGCCCCGCTGCCCGCGCTCAGCGCGATACGCCCGCCGCGCGGGGTGTACTTGGCCGCGTTATTGATGAGATTGGCGATGACCTGCGCAAGGCGCACCGGATCGGCCGACAGCACCACCGGTGCCTCGGGTAGCGCGAGCGTGAGACGGTGCCCGCGCTCCTCGATCAGCGGCCGGCTCGTCTCGACGGCGCTCTCCACCACCGCGGAGAGGGCCACCGGGCGCTTCTGGAGGCCGATGCTGCCCCGGCTGATGCGCGCGATGTCGAGCAGGTCGTCGACCAGGCGGATCATGTGGTCGACCTGCCGGTCGAGGATGGCGCAGGCCTGCTCGCGCAGCGGCGCCGACGCGTCGCCCTGCAGCAGCGTCACGGCGTTGCGGATGGGCGCGAGCGGATTGCGCAGCTCGTGCGACAGCATCGCCAGGAACTCGTCCTTGCGGCGGTCGGCCTCCTTGAGCGCAACCTCGGCCTGCTTCAGCGCCGTGGTGTCGTGGAAGACATTGATGGCGCCGGTCACGTTGCCGCGCTCGTCGCGGATCGGGTCGATGTTGACCAGCACGGTGATGCGCGTGCCGTCGGGTCGCTCGATTACGACTTCCTGGTTGCGGAACTCGCGCCCTTCGGACAACGCAAGCGCCATCGGCGTATCGGCGTGCGGCAGCGCCGCGCCGTCGGGCCGCCACAGGCGCAGCGAGCCGCAGAAACGCTCGTCGGTGTCGCCCAGCGCCGGCTCCCTGCCCCAGAGGTGCGCGGCGTGGCCGTTATAGAAGGTGATCACCCCGGAGGGCGCGGCGCAGGTGTAGACCGCGGCCGGCAACAGCGCCACGAGGCGCCGGTAGCGCTCTTCGCTCTCGCGGATTTTCTCGCGCGCGACGACCTGGTCGGTGACCTCGTTGACGATCGCGATGACGCGCTCGACCGCGCCGCCTTCCCCGCGCAGCGGCGCATAGATAAAGGTGAAATAGGTGTCCTCGAGGGTGCCGTTGCGCGCCAGCCTGACCAAAGTTTCGCGGCCGACATGGGGAGTTCCGCTGCGCAGCACCTGGCGCAGCAGCTCGTCGAAGCCCTGGCCGCGCGCCTCGGGCAGCGCCTCGAGCAGCGGCTTGCCGACGAGCTCGCGGCCGCCAACTACCTGGCGGTAGGCCGGGTTCGCCATTTCGAACAGCAGCTCGGGCCCGCGCAGCACGGCGGTGGGCACGGGCGTCTGGGCGAACAGCGCCTCGAGGTCGGCCCGCTCCTGGCGCAGCCGTGCCTGCAGGCGACCGAGCTCGAGCCTCGCTGCGACCTGGGCCATCAGCTCGCGCGCGCTGAACGGCTTGTACAGGTAGTCGTCGGCGCCCGCCGCGAGCCCTTCGATGCGCGCCTCTTCCCCCGCGCGCGCGGAAAGCAGGATCACCGGAATGGCTTGCGTCTGGGGATCGGCACGCAGGCTTCGCGCGAGGTCCAGGCCGTCCAGCCGCGGCATCATGACGTCGGCCAGCACGAGATCCGGGCGCAGAGCGCGCGCCGCCGCGAGCGCCGCCGCGCCGTCGGTCACCGCGTGGACTTCGTAGCGCGCGCCCAGCAGCCGCCGCACATACTCGCGCATGTCCGCATTGTCGTCGGCCCACACGATGCGCGGGCGTGCGCTGCCCGGCGCCGGCGGCGGCTCGGCGTCCGGCAGCCAGCGCAGCGCCTCCTCGACGAACGGTGCCGCGCCGATCGCGCTCGGGGCGAGCAGGCGCTCGGCGCCGATGCGCTCGGCAGGCAGGTGCGCCTTGCCGGCGGGCATGGACACGGTGAACGTGCTGCCGGTGCCTTCCGCGCTGTCGACTTGCACCGTGCCGCCGTGCTGGCGCACCAGCTCCTGCACCAGCGCCAAGCCGATGCCGGTGCCTTCGTGGGTGCGGCTGCGCGCGCCCTCCACGCGGCGAAAGCGCTCGAAGATGCGCGGCAGCTCGGCAGCCGGGATGCCGGTGCCGCTGTCGCGCACCACCAGCTCGATGCGCTGCGCCGTCTGGCGCAGCCGCACCTCGATCTCGCCTTCGAAAGTGAACTTGAACGCGTTGGAGAGAAGGTTGAGCACGATCTTCTCCCACATGTCGCGGTCGACATAGGCGGGCGGCGCCCCCGGCGGGCACGAGAGGATGAGCTTCAGCCCGGCCTTCTCGATCGCCGAGCGGAAGCTGCTCGCCAGCTCGGCGGTGAACGCCGCGAGATCCGTAGGCGTGTAGCTCGCCTGGGCGCGGCCGGCCTCGATGCGCGAGAAATCCAGCAGCGTATTGACCAGCTTGTGCAGCCGCTGCCCGCTGCGCAGCGCGAGCTCCAGGCGCTCGCGCTGCGCGCTGGGCAGCGGATCGCCGGCATCGGCGAGCGCGTCCTGCACCGGCCCGAGCATCAAGGTGAGCGGCGTGCGGAACTCGTGGCTGACATTGCTGAAAAAGGCGGTTTTTGCCCGATCCAGCTCGGACAACGCCTCCATGCGGCGGCGCGTGTCCTCCGCGGCGCGCGCGTTGGCGATCGACGCTGCAAGCTGGCCCGCCACCAGCTCGAAGAATCCCCGGTAGCTTTCGTCGAACAGGATGCGCGAGCTGATGCCCAGCACCAGGGCGCCGCTCGGCCGGTCCTGCCCGCGGTCCAGGAGCGGCAGGACCATCGCCGAGCGCGGCGGCTCGGGCCAGGGCCCGGCGGGCACCGCATGGAACAGGCGCTCGAGGGCGTGCACCTGCCGTGCTTCATCGAGCGGCCAGTCGTGGGGCTCATCGCCGGGCAGCACGCCGGCGGTGGCGGCGAGCGCAGCGCCGGCCTCCTCGAACACATAGAGGAGCGCGAAAGGAATATCGGCCGGGTTGCCGGCCAGCACCCCGGCGGACAGGACGCAGGCATCGGCGACGCTGCGCGCGTCGGCGGGGGCCGCGGCGAGATCGCGCAGCAGCTTCAGCCGCCGCTCGCCCTGCACCTTCACCGTGGTTTCGGTGCAGGCGCAGAACATGCCGCCGACGCCGCCCGACTCGTCGCGGATCGGGCTGTAGGAGAACGTGAAGAACACTTCCTCCGGGAACCCGCGCCGGTGCATGAAAAGCTGCAGGTCGTCCGACCAGGTGGCGTCACCCTGCCGCACGACGCGCTCCACCATCGGGCCGATGGCGTCCCAGATCTCCGGCCATACCTCCGGACCCGGCCGCCCGAGCGCCCAGGGATGCTTGTCGCCGGTGATGGGCCGGTAGCCGTCGTTGTAGATCTTGATGAGCTGCGGCCCCCAGAAGACGAACATGGGGTAGCGCGAGTTGAGCAGGATGCTGACCGCGGTGCGCAGGCTCTGCGCCCAGGTATCGGCGGCGCCAAGGGGGGTCTGCGACCAGTCCTTCGCACGCATCAGCGCGCCCATCTCGCCGCCGCCTGCCAGGAAGTCGCAAACGCCCGTCTCGGCGCTCGACGCAGGATTCACGTCGGCACGCCGGCTAGCGAAGTAGGCCCTGCTGGGCCTGGGCGAACCCCTCGCTCGCCCACGCCGCGATCGCGGCCTGGATGTGGCGCGGGTCCGCCGGCTTGACGAAGTGGTGGTCGAACCCCGCTTCGTCGGAATGCGCGTGGTCTTCCTTCTGCCCGTAGCCTGTGAGCGCAATGAGCAGCGCCGGCCCCTCGGCGCCGTTCTGCCGCAGCCGGCGCGCGACCTCGTAGCCGCTCATCCCCGGCAGGCCGATGTCGAGCACCGCGACCTGCGGCGCAAATACCTGCGCGATGGCGAGCGCCTGCGGCCCGTCGCTTACCGTGCGCACCTCGTGGCCTTCCAGACGCAGGTAAACGGCGATGCTCTCGGCGGCGTCGATGTTGTCGTCGACCACCAGGACGCGCTTGCCGCCCGTAGGGATGGCGAGCGGCGCCGGCTTTTCCTCGGGCTCGGCCTGCACCACCTCGCTGATGCACGGCAGCGTCACGCGGAACAGCGCGCCCTTGCCGATGCCCTCGCTCAGCACCTCGACCTGCCCCTGGTGCAGCTCAACCAGGCGCTGCACCACGGTGAGGCCCACGCCCAGGCCGCCCTGGCTGCGATCGAGGGTGCGCTCGCCCTGCGTGAACAGCTCGAAGACATGGGGCAGCAGCAGGCTGTCGATGCCGATGCCGTTGTCGCGCACCGTGATCACCGCCTCGCCGCGCTCGGCGGTGGCGCTGAGCTCGATGCGGCCGCCCTCGGCGGTGTACTTCGCGCCGTTGTTGAGCAGGTTGCCCACCACCTGCGCAAGCCGGGCGAAGTCGCCGTTTACCCAGATGGGCGCCGCCGGCACGTTGAGCGCGAGGTGATGACGCTTCGCCTCCAGCAGGCTGCGGGCGGTCTCGACGCTGTGCTGGATGACCCGGCCCAGCTCGACGCGCTCCTTCTTCAGGGCGATCTTGCCCTGCGTGATGCGCGACACGTCGAGCAGATCGTCCACCAGCTGGGCGAGGTGCGTCACCTGCCGCTCCACCACGTCGCGCGCCCAGGCGATGCCCGGGTCGGACGGCGCGATGCGCCGCATGACCTCGGCGGCATTGCGGATCGGCGCAAGCGGATTGCGCAGCTCGTGCGACAGCATGGCGAGGAATTCGTCCTTGCGCCGCGCGGCCTCCTGCAGCTTCTCCTCCGCTTCCTTGGTGCGCACCATCTCGCGCTTGAGGTCCCAGTAGAGGCGCGCGTTCTCGAACGCGATCGCCGCCCGCGTGGCGAGCTCGTCGAGCGTCGCCTGGTCGCCGGCGCTGCTCTGCGCCGTGCGGTTGCCCAGCGCCAGCACCGCCACGGTGCGCGCGCCGGCCTTCAGCGGGACCAGCCTGACGTGACGCACCTGGGGCGGCAGGCCGCCGCCCGCGGAAAGCCACGCGTCCCTGCGCTGGCCGTCGGCCTCGCATTGGCGCAGCGCCGCGGCGAGCGCCTCGGGAACGCTTTCCATGCCGGCGAGCGTGCGCAGGCCCGCGTCCGCGGCGCAGCTCATCGCGAGCATGCCGCCGTCGGTCCGGGCGCACAGCAGGCCGTACTCGCCCAGGCGGGGCACCGCCATGCGCAGCAGGCGCTCCATGGCCTCGTCCAGGTTGAGCGATACCCCGAGCTCGTGGCTCGCGTAGGCGAGGAACTCGGAGCGCCGCTTGGCCTCCTCGGCGGCGCTGCGCTCGGCCTCGATGCGCGCGAGCGCCTGGGCGCGGCGCTGCGCGCGGTACAGCTCGACGAACACCCGCACCTTGCTGCGCAGGATCTCGGGCACGATCGGCGACAGGATGTAGTCCACCGCGCCGAGCTGGTAGCCGCGCGCGGTCTGCATCTCGTCCGCATAGGCGGTGACGAAGATGATCGGCGTGTGGCGCGTCTTGCCGTGCTGCCGGATCAGCTCGGCGGTCTCGATGCCGTCGATGTCGGGCATGTTGACGTCGAGCAGGATCACGGCGAAATCGCGCTGCAGCAGCTCGCGCAGCGCGTCGGCGCCGGAGCTTGCCATCACCAGGTTCTGCCCGAGCTCCTCGAGCACCACCTGGAACGCCAGCCGCTTGTCGGGCAGGTCGTCGACGACGAGGATGTCGACCTTGTCGTCCATCTAGCGGTACAGCCATCCTCTGAGCACCGCGAGCAGGTGCACCGTGTCGACCGGCTTGGACAGGTAGTCCCAGGCGCCGGCGCGGATGCATTTCTCGCGGTCGCCCTTCATCGCCTTCGCGGTGACCGCGATGATGGGCAGGTCGCGCTTGTCCGGCAGCTTGCGGATCTCCTGCATGGTGGTGATGCCGTCCATCTCGGGCATCATGATGTCCATCAGTACGATGTCGATGTCCGGGTCCTCCTTCACCATGCGGATCGCCTCGCGACCGTTGCTGGCCGAGGCCATGCGCATGCCCTGGTCGTGCAGCACCGTCGACAGCGCGAATATGTTGCGCATGTCGTCGTCCACCACCAGCGCCTTCTTGCCCTCGAGCACGCGGCTGGAGTTGTGCAGGTCCTGCACCGCCTGGCGCTGCTCCTGCGGCAGGCCGAGGATGCTGCGGTGGAGGAAGAAGTAGATGGTGTCGAGCAGCCGCTCCAGGGAGCGCGCCTCGCGCAGCGCGAACAGCCCGTCGGCGCGCTGCCATCCGGCCAGCGCGTGGGACCCTTCCGGGCCGTAGAGCACGATGGGAAGCTGGCGGGTGATCGGCTGCTCGTCCATGATCTCGACCAGGTCGCCCGGCTGCAGGTCCGCCGCGCCGCCTTGCACCACCAGGCAATCGGCCGCGCCCGGGCGCAGCAGCCGGCCGACCTCGGCCTTGCTTTCGGCGACGTGCACCTCGATGTCTTCGCCCTCCAGCCGCGCCGCGAGCGCCGCGCGTTCCGCGCCCGCCGCCATGAGCAGCACGAGGCTCTTGTGGCCGCGCGTGACGAAGCTCTTCAGCCGGCCGAAGGCCTCGTCGATGACCGCGGCGGAGCTCACCGGCTTGCCGATGAACCCGATGGCGCCGGAATTGAACGCCCGCTCGCGGGAATCGTCGGTCGACACCACGCAAACCGGGATGTGCCGCGTGGACAGGTCGGCCTTGAGGCGGTCGAGGATGCGCCAGCCCTGCATGTCGGGCAGGTAGATGTCGAGCGTCATGACCGAGGGCTGGAACTCCTTGATCATGGACAGCGCGCTTGCCGCGGTGCCGGCCACCAGCCCCTTGAATCCCTGTGCGCGCGCCGACTCGAGCAGGACCCTGGCAAAGGCGAGGTCGTTCTCGACGATGAGGATCGACAGCTCGTCGGGCTTCACCTCGGCGCGGTCGTCCTGCGCCTCGTTGCGCTCGGGCTCGATCTCCGGCTCGGCGTAGATGGGCTCGATCTCGGCCGGCGCGCCCGCCACCGCCGCTTCGATGAGCAGCGCGCCGCGCGGCGCGGCGCTCTTGCGCGAGGAGGCATAGCTGAGCGGCAGGTAGAGGGTGAACGTGCTGCCGACCCCGGGCGAGCTGATGAGGCGGATCTCTCCGCCCAGCAGCTTGGACAGCTCGCGGCTGATGGCGAGGCCCAGGCCGGTGCCGCCGTATTTCCTCGAGGTGGAGCCGTCGGCCTGCTGGAACGCCTCGAAGATGATCTGCTGCTTGTCCGGCGGGATGCCGATGCCGGTGTCGGTGACCGAGAAGGCCACCACCTGACCGGCGCGCTCCAGCTCCTCGTTCTCGGGCGACCAGCCCGAAGCCGCCGGGGCGACCGAGAAGGTCACGGCGCCCTCGTGGGTGAACTTGAAGGCATTCGACAGCAGGTTCTTGATGATCTGCTGCATGCGCTTGATGTCGGTGTGCATGGAGCGCGGCAGCGCGGCATCGAGCTGGATGTTGAAGCCCACGCGGCTCGACTCGGCGATGTGGCGGAAGGTGCGCTCGACGTAGCGCTGCAGGTCGAGCAGGCGCAGCTCGCTGATGTCGACCTGCACCGTGCCCGACTCGATCTTGGAGAGATCGAGGATGTCGTTGATCAGCGCAAGGAGGTCGTTGCCGGAGGCGTGGATGGTCTTGGCCGCCTCGATCTGGCGGATGTTGAGGTTGCCCTCGGCGTTGCGCGTGAGCTGGTCCGAGAGCAGCAGCAGGCTGTTGAGCGGCGTGCGCAGCTCGTGCGACATGTTGGCCAGGAACTCCGACTTGTACTTCGAGGTGAGCGCGAGCTGCTTGGCCTTTTCCTCCAGCGCCTGGCGCGCCTGCTCCACCTCGGCGTTCTTGCGCTCGACCTCCTGGTTCTGGTGGGCAAGCTGGCGCGCCTTCTCCTCCAGCTCCTGGTTGGTCTGCTGCAGCTCCTCGGCGAGCGACTGCGACTGCTTGAGCAGGTCCTCGGTGCGGGTGTTGGCCTCGATGGTGTTGATCACGATGCCGATCGACTCGGTGAGCTGGTCGAGGAACGCCTGGTGGGAGGGGTTGAAGTGCTCCAGCGAGGCAAGTTCCATGACGCCGCGCACCTCGCCTTCGAACACCACCGGCATCACCAGCACGTCGAGCGGCGTGGACTCCGACAGGCCGGTGGCGATGCGAAAGGCGTCGTTCGGCACGTTGGTGAGCAGCAGCTTCCTTTTCTCGATGGCGCACTGCCCCACCAGGCCCTCGCCGATGTCGATCTGCTTGCCGTGGGCGCGCTTGCCGCGTGAGGCGTAGCTCGCCAGCAGCTTGAGCTTCGGGCTGTCGTTGTCCGGCTTGGTGAGCACGTAGAACTCGGCCTGGTGCGCGCCCACCACCGGCGTGAGCTCCGACAGGATCATCTGGCCCACCGTGTGCAGGTCGCGCTGGCCCTGCAGCATGCGCGAGAACTTGGCCAGGTTGGTCTTCAGCCAGTCCTGCTCGGTGTTCTTCTGCGTGGTGTCCTTGAGGTTGCGGATCATCTCGTTGATGGTGTCCTTCAAGGCCGCCACTTCTCCTTGAGTCTCCACCGTGATCGAGCGCGTGAGGTCGCCCTGCGTCACCGCCGTGGCGACGTCCGCGATCGCGCGCACCTGCGTGGTGAGGTTCGCCGCGAGCTCGTTCACGTTCTCCGTCAGGCCCTTCCAGATGCCCGCGGCCCCCGGCACCTTGGCCTGGCCGCCGAGCTTGCCTTCCACGCCCACCTCGCGCGCCACCGTGGTCACCTGGTCGGCGAAGGTGGCGAGCGTGTCGGTCATCGAGTTGATCGTCTCGGCGAGCGCTGCGATCTCGCCCTTTGCCTCCACCGTCAGCTTCTGCTTGAGGTCGCCGTTGGCCACCGCGGTCACCACCTTGGCGATGCCGCGCACCTGCGAGGTCAGGTTGCCGGCCATGAAGTTCACGTTGTCGGTGAGGTCCTTCCACACGCCCGACACGCCGCGCACCTCGGCCTGGCCGCCCAGCCGTCCCTCGGTGCCCACTTCCCGGGCGACGCGGGTGACCTCGGACGCGAAGGAAGACAACTGGTCCACCATGGTATTGATGGTGTTCTTCAGCTCCAGGATCTCGCCCTTCACGTCCACCGTGATCTTGCGGGAGAGGTCGCCCGCCTGCACCGCCTTGGTGACGTCGGCGATGTTCCTCACCTGCGAGGTGAGGTTGCCGGCCATGAAGTTCACCGAGTCGGTGAGGTCGCGCCAGGTGCCGGCCACGCCCTGCACGTCGGCCTGGCCGCCCAGCTTGCCTTCGGTGCCCACCTCCCGCGCAACCCGGGTGACCTCCGCCGCGAACGAGCGCAGCTGGTCCACCATCGTGTTGATGGTGTTCTTCAGCTCCAGGATCTCGCCCTTCACGTCCACCGTAATCTTCTTGGACAGGTCGCCCGCCGCCACCGCGGTGGTCACCTCGGCGATGTTCCTCACCTGCGAGGTGAGGTTGCCGGCCATGAAGTTCACCGACTCGGTCAGGTCCTTCCAGGTGCCGGCCACGCCCTGCACGTCGGCCTGGCCGCCCAGTTTTCCATCCGTGCCCACTTCCCGCGCCACGCGCGTCACTTCGGAGGCGAACGAGCGCAGCTGGTCCACCATGGTGTTGATGGTGTTTT
>CBDDSA010000286.1:0-24109 GCA_965233185.1 uncultured bacterium | reverse complement strand
CGCAACCCCGAAAGCCACTGGTACGAAGGGGTGTACGAGTTCCCGCTGCCCGAGAACGACGCAGTTGACCGGGTGCGTGTGCAGGTCGGCGTGCGCGTGATCGGGGGCGGGGTCAAGGGGCGGGCCGCGCAGCGCGCAGCGTACGGCGCGGCGCGCGCGGCCGGGCAGCGCGCGGCGCTGCTGGACCAGGAGCGGCCCAATATCTTCACCACCCAGGTGGCCAACATCGGGCCGCGGGAAACGGTGGTGGTCGAGCTGGAATACCAGCAGCTGGTGCGCTACGACGCCGGGCGCTTCTCGCTGCGCTTTCCCATGGTGGTCGGGCCGCGCTACGTCCCTGCGGGGCCGATGCGCATCGCCGACGCCGGGCGCATCACGCCGCCGGTGATGCGTCCGGGCAGCGAGAACGAGCGCACCCCGCAGGTTGCCATCCGGGTTTCCCTCGATGCGGGCGTGCCGCTCGCCGCCGTGGAAAGCGCCTACCACCGAATCCAAGTCGACGAGCTCTCGGCGGAGAGGCGCGAGATCACTTTGGCCGACGGCCCGGTGGCAGCGAACCGCGACTTCGAGCTCGCGTGGGCGCCGCACGCCCATGACCTGCCGCAGGCGGCCTGGTTCACCGAGGAGAAGGACGGGCGCCATTACGGCGTGCTGATGGTGCTGCCGCCGGCTGCCACGCCCACGACGCGCCTTGCGCGCGAAGTGGTGTTCGTGCTGGACACCTCGGGCTCCATGGCGGGCGCGTCCCTCCGGCAGGCGAAGCAGGCGCTGCTGCTCGCGCTCGCACGGCTGCAGCCGCAGGACCGCTTCGACGTCATCGAGTTCAACTCGAACGCCCGGCCTCTCTTCGGCGACGCGCGCAGCGCCACCCGAGGCAACGTGGAGCACGCCACGCACTGGGTGGATTCGCTCGAAGCACGCGGCGGCACGGAGATGGCCGCCGCCCTGCGGTTGGCCTTCACCAATACTGAAACCGGTAGCCGCGTAAGGCAGGTCATCTTCCTGACCGACGGCGCGGTCGGCAACGAGGAGGCGCTGTTCCGGCTGCTGCGCGAGCGGCTGGGCGATTCGCGGCTGTTCACCGTCGGCATCGGCTCCGCCCCCAACAGCCACTTCATGACGCAGGCTGCGCGGCTGGGCCGCGGCACGTTCACCTACATCGGGCGCATCGAGGAGGTGGGCGCGCGCATGGGTGAGCTCTTCGCCAAGCTGGAGGCGCCGCTGCTCAAGGGGCTGGAGCTGCGCTGGCCGCACGACGCGCAAGTCGAGGCTTGGCCGGCGCGGCTGCCCGACCTCTATGCCGGCGAGCCGCTGGTCGTCGCGGCGGCGCTCGACCGGCTGGAAGGAGAAGTGGTGCTCGCAGGCGAGCGCGATGGGCGCCGCTGGGAAGCGCGCATCGCGCTCGCCGATAGTGCCGCCGCGCAGGGCATGGGCGGCTTGTGGGCACGCGAAAAAGTGGCCGCGCTGATGGCATCCTTGCGCGAGGGGGTGCCCGAGGCGCAGGTGCGCACCCGAGTGATCGAGGTGGCAAGCGCGCATCGGCTGGTCACCAGATACACGAGCTTCGTCGCCGTGGACAAGACGCCGGCGCGCCCGGTCGATGAAGCGCTGAAGACGGCGGCGGTCCCGACGTTGCTCCCGGCCGGTTGGGAATACGACAAGGTGTTCGGCGAGCTGCCGCAGGGCTCGACCGGCAGCCATCTCGCCCTGGTCCTGGGGTTGGCCGCACTCCTGCTCGGAAGCTTTCTCCTCCGGAGGAGGGCTTGAGGGCCGCTGCGGCGGCGATCCTGCTTGTCCTGGGCGTATGGCAGATGGGCGACGGGCTGTGGATCCAGGCAAAGGCCTGGCTTGCGCAGATCCTCATCGCGCAGGCCTGGTCGCGGACGCTCGCAGGAGAGCACCATGCCAAGCCCTGGCCGTGGGCCGACACCTGGCCGGTGGCGCGCCTGAGCGTGCCGCGCCTGGGCGTCGCGCGCTACGTGCTCGCCGGCGCCGATGGCGCGACGCTTGCCTTCGGGCCGGGCCACGCCTCGAGCACGCCGCTGCCCGGCGAGCCGGGCAACAGCATGGTCGGCGGACACCGCGATACGCACCTCGCGTTCCTTGGGCAGCTCGACCCGGGCGACGAGATCCTGGTCGAGCGCGCCGACGGCCGCAGCGTGGGCTATCGCGTCGGCGAGACGCATGTCCTGCATCGCAGCGAAATGTGGATCGCACACCAGGACGGTCCGGCGCGCCTGACGCTCGTCACCTGCTGGCCGCTGGACGCCTGGCACGCCGGCGGCGAGCAGCGCTATGCCGTGGTGGCTTTCGCCGCCCGGCTCTAGTCCATCGGCGCAACGTCGGGAAAGCCGAGCAGGACCTGCCCGCGCCGCTCGTAGGCCACCTCGCTGACCATGACATGCTGGCCCGCCGCGGTGACGTCGCGAACGCAACGCTCGACCACGTTTCCCGCGTAGAGCGATCGCGCTCCCGCATGGCGGAACATGCAGCGGGCGACTTCCATGGCCACTTCGGTGGCGTAGACCGCGGCGCTGCGCAGCTCGGTCTGCGCGGCGACATCGCAGGCGCCTGTGTCGTTGACCTCGCGCCAGGCGGCGGCGTTCGCCTCGATGAGCGCGCTGCGCGCGGCGCGCAGCGCCATGTCGCAGCGTCCAAGCTCGTGCTGGAACGATCCGCGGCCGGCCACGCCGTCTTGTAGAACGGCCCGCCGCGCAGCGCTGGCCTGAAAATGTCGGCGGTGCGGTGCTCGGGGACGAAAATCTCGGAGACCGAGATGTCGTAGCTGCCGGTGCCGCGAAGCGCGCGGACGTTCCACGAGTCCGCCGATCATCGCGGTCCAGCCCGCCGAGGTATCGATGCAAGCGAGCCGCTCGATGACCTCGATCTGCAAAACCGGGTCGGCCTCGATGCCGCCCGCCTCCCGAGGCGCTTTGAGCAGGAACAGGCCCGCGTCGTGCAGGGCGCGCCAGGAAGGCTCGGGCAACGTGCCGAGCGTCTCCGCTACGTCCGCATGGTCGCGCAGCGTCTTCTCGATGCCGTCGATGGAGCGCATCAACCGCGACCGCAGAGGGTCGCGTCCCGCCTGAGTCGCGATGTCGTCGCCTGTCATTCTCGCTCCGGTGCCAAGGATGGCGCAGACATCTTCGCGCGGCAAGCGACTTACAATCGCCGCATGAAAACCACCGCAGCGCCGGATCCGCATACCCGGATACCCGAATTCAGGCCGCCGCCGCTGGCGTGCGACGCGCATTGCCACATCTTCGGGCCGGCGGCCCGGTTCCCCTATGCGCCCGAGGCCACGTATTGGCCTCCGGACGCGCCGTTCGAGGCCCTGCAGAAGCTGCACGGCATCCTCGGCTTCGAGCGGGCGGTGATCGTGCATGCGAGCTGCCATGGCGCAGACATGCGCGCGACGCTGGACGGGATCGCGCGGTCCAACGGCAGGTATCGCGGCACGGCCATCATCGACGAGAGCTACAAAGACGCCGATTTTAAAAAGATGCACGACGGCGGCATCCGTGCGGTGCGCTTCAACTTCGTCAGGCACTTGGGCGGGCGGCCGGACATGGGCTTCTTCGACCGCACGGTGGCGCGGCTGAAGGAGATGGGCTGGCACCTGATCCTGCACCTGGATGCGACCGACATCGTCGAGTTCCGCCGCAAGCTCGAGGCGATTCCGGTGCCGATGGTGATCGACCATATGGGGCGGGTGAAAGCGGCGCACGGGCTGGAGCAGGAGCCCTTCACGGTACTGCTTTCCTTCCTGAAAAACGAAAACGCCTGGGTGAAGATCTGCGGCGCCGAGCGCGTCTCGTCCATGGGGCCGCCGTTCACCGACGCGGTGCCGTTCGCGCGCGCCCTGATCGAGGCGGCGCCCGAGCGCATCCTGTGGGGCACCGACTGGCCGCATCCGAACGTCGGCAAGCATATGCCCAACGACGGCGACCTGGTCGATCTGTTCCCGCTGATGGCGCCGGACCCGGCGATCCAGAAAAAGATCCTGGTCGACAACCCGGCGCGCCTCTACGGGTTCTAATAAAATCGCCGCATGGCCAGGATCATCGGAGGAATCGGCACCTCGCACGTGCCGACCATCGGCGTTGCCTTCGACAAGGGCAAGCAGGACGACCCGGACTGGAAGCCCCTGTTCCAGGGCTACGAGGCGGTCGCGCGCTGGCTCGCCGAAAAGCAGCCCGACGTGCTTTTTTTCTGCTTCAACGACCACGCCACCACCTTCTTCTTCGACCACTACCCCAGCTTCGCGCTCGGCGTCAGCGATCAATACCCCATCGCCGACGAGGGCACCGGGGTGCGCCGCATCCCGCCCTTGAAGGGCCACGCGGGGCTTTCGCGCCACATCGCGCGGGCGCTGGTGAACGACGAGTTCGATATCTCCACGTTCCAGGACCTGCCGCTCGACCATGGGGTGCACTCGCCGCTCACCATGATGTGGCCCTCGCAGCCCGACTGGCCGGGCCGGGTGGTGCCGCTGTTCGTGAATGTCCTGCAGGAGCCCCAGCCGAAGCCAAAGAGGTGCTTTGCGCTCGGACGAGCCCTACGCAAAGCGGTAGAGGCGTATCCCGAAGACCTTAAAGTCGTGATGGTCGGAACGGGCGGGCTCTCCCACCAGATGATCGGCGAGCGCGCCGGCTTCAACAACGAGCAATGGGATCTCGAGTTCCTCGACCTCATCGACCGCGACCCGCAGCGGCTGGCGAGCATGCCGCTCGAGGAGTTCATGCGCCTGGGCGGCAACGAAGGCGCCGAAGTGATCATGTGGCTCATCATGCGCGGCGCGCTCGCCCCGACGGCGCGCAAGCGGCACCAGAACTACTATCTGCCCATGACCACCGCCATGGCGGTCGCGCTTTTCGAGTGACGTACGTTTTTGACCTCGAGCGAAGCGCGCGCGGCCTGCGGCTCAACCGGTTCCTGCATGGCCTTGCTTCCGCGGAGAAGCGCAAGCTGCTGCTGGAGAATCCCGAGGAAGCCATGAAGGGCCTTTCGGATGCGGAGAAGGACATGGTGCGCCGCCTCGACTGGAAGGCGATGCAGGACTACGGCGCGAGCTTCTTCTGCCTGGAGAAGCTGGCGCGCACCAAGGGCGTCTCCAACCCGGAGATGGTGGCCGCGTTTCGCGGCGAGCCGCTGGAGGTTTTCCTGAAGACCCGCCGCGTCCCGGGTGCAAGGTGAAGGCGAAGCGACCGACATGGCCCTGAAGACGCTGATGGGCGACTATCCGGTGACGCGCCAGTTCCTAACGCGCACCGACCGCTTTGATTTTGCCCAATACAAGGGCAGCGTCGCCTCGCAGTTCAAGCGCACGGTGCGCGATCTGGAGTTCGACGTGTCGGAGATGGCGATCATGACGCACCTGCTCGCCAGGGTGCACGGCAAGCCATACCGGCTGCTGCCGTTCGTGGTGCTTGCCCGTTTCCAGCACCCGTTCCTGGTGTTCAACCGGGAAAGGGGGAGTCTTTCTCCCGAGCAATTGCCCGGCAAGCGCGTGGGCGTGCGCTCCTACTCCGTCACCACCGGTGCGTGGATCCGCGGCATCCTGATGCAGGACCACGGCGTGGACATCGGGCGCATCCGCTGGGTGACCTTCGAGGAGCCGCACGTGGCCGAGTTCCGCGATCCGCCGAACGTGGAGCGCGCGCCGGCGGGCAAGGAGATCAGCGCCATGCTGCTCGCCGGGGAGCTCGATGCCGCCATCCTTGGCGCGATCCCCGGCGACGCGCGGCTCCAGCCATTGATCCCGGACGTCGAAGGCGCGGCGCAGCGCTGGCGCGAAAAGCACGGCGCCATCCAGCTCAACCACCTCGTCGCGGTGAAAAGCAGCGTTTCGAAGGGCGAGGCGGACGAGGTCTACCGCCTGCTGGTGCAAAGCAAGCAGGCCGCCGGCGATCCTGCGATGCTGCCGCACGGGCTCGAGGAAAACCGGCGCAATCTCGAGGTCGCCATCGATTGCGCCTACCGCCAGGGAATGATCCCGCGGCGCTTTACCGTAGAGGAGCTGTTCGAATGATCCGCAATCTCTTGGGCGTCATGCTGCTCGCGCTACCCATCGCGGCATGGGCGCAGGCTTTTCCTTCCAAGCCGATCCGCCTGGTGGTGCCCTTTGGGCCGGGCGGCGTGGCCGACCTGGTGTCGCGCACGGTGGCGCCGAAGATGGCCGAGGACCTCGGCCAGCAGGTGGTGATCGAGAACAAGCCGAGCGCCGGCGGCATCGTGGCGGCGAACGACGTCGCGCGCGCACCGGCCGACGGCCACACCTTGCTCCTGCTCACCAACGGCAACGCCGTGAGCCAGGCTCTCTTCAAGCAGCTGCCCTACGACCCGGTGAACGACTTCGCCATGATCTCCACGGTCGGGGCCTTCAGCCTGGTGCTGCTCAATGACCCCAAGGCGCCGGCGAGGTCGGTGCAGGAGCTGATCGCCGCGGCGAAGGCGACCCCGGGCAAGCTCAACATCGGCACCATCGGCCTGGGCAGCACCCAGCACCTCGCCGCGGAGCTGTTCAAGTCCATGGCGAACATCGACGTGCAGATCATCCCGTACAAGGCCACCGGCGAGGTGGTCACGGCGGCGAAGAGCCAGGACGCGGCGGTGATCTTCGAGTTCCTCGCGCCTTCCATGTCGCACATCAAGTCGGGCAACCTGCGCGCGCTGGCGGTCACCACCGAGCAGCGCTTCCCGGCGCTGCCCGACGTGCCCACCGTCGCCGAATCCGGACTGTCGGGCTACGTGGTCACTTCCTGGAACAGCCTGGCGGCGCCGGCCGGCACGCCGCGCCCGGTCATCGACCGCTTGAACCAGGCGGTCCACAAGGCGCTCGCCTCGCCGGAAGTGAAGCAGCGTTTCGCGGCGCTCGGCGTGCAGGGCAACGCCGGCACGCCGGAGCAGCTGCGCGCGTTCTTCCTTAGCGAGGCGAAGCGGTGGGGCCAGGTGGTGGAGTCCGCCAAGATCCCCAAGCGCTAGCTTACTTCTGAAACGCCGCGCCGCTTGACACGGCGCGCGCACGCCGAGATACTCAACCTAATGGTTAAGTACGCGGACGACGAGCTGGATGCGGTATTCGCCGCGCTGGCGGACTCCACCCGGCGGGGGGTCCTGGAGACCCTGAGCCGGGGCGACTCGGCGGTGTCCGAGCTCGCCGCGCCTTACGAGATGTCGCTGCCGGGGTTCATGAAGCACCTGCGCGTGCTGGAGGACGCGGGACTGGTCAGCCGCACCAAGGAAGGGCGCGTCGTGAGCTGCGCGCTCGAGGCGCAGCCGATGAGGGAAGCGTCCGTCTGGATGTCGCGCTACGAGAAGTTCTGGACCGACAAGCTCGACTCGCTCGCCCGCTATCTCTATCAGCAAGAGGAGCTGCAGACATGGAACAGGCCGGCCTCAGGGAAAAGCCCTTCCTCAACCTCCGCCGCCGCTACCCGGTCGCGCCGGAAAAGGTCTGGCGCGCGTGGACCGACCCGCAAGCGCTGAAGCGCTGGTGGGGCCCGGACGCGGCCGATCGCGTGTCGCTCGCCGAGCTCGACGTGCGCGTCGGCGGGCGCTACCGCATCTTGTTCGGCGGGCCGCATGGCACCGACCACGAGGTGCAGGGCGTCTACCGCGACGTGGTGCCGCATCGCAGGCTGGTATTCACCTGGACCTGGCCCAACAGCACCCCGGAACGCGAGTCGCTGGTGACCATCGTCTTCTAGGCCCTCGGGCAAAGTGAAGGCGGCGGCACCGAGCTCGACTTCCGCCACGAGCGGTTCTTCGATGAGGCGGCGCGCGACGGCCACCAGCGCGGCTGGAGCGGCGCGTTCGACAAGCTCGAGCGCTTCCTCGTGGAGCGCTAGCCATGGAATCAAGACCTTAACGCGATTGTCGATTTCGCCGACGTCCGTTCGACTACCCGCTGACGATTCAACCTGGAGAAAACTTTATGGCGTACGTAGACGGCTTCCTGTTGGCAGTGCCAAAGAAGAACCTGCAGAAGTACCGCAATATCGCCCGCAAGGCGGGCAAGGTGTGGCGCGACCACGGCGCGCTCGAGTACCGGGAGTGCGTGGCGGACGACGTGAAGCCCGGCAAGCTCACCTCGTTCCCGCAAAGCGTGAAGCTGAAGAAAAACGAGGCCGTGTGGTTCTCGTGGATCGTCTACAAGTCCAAGGCCGACCGCAAGCGCATCCTCAAGAAGGTGATGGCGGACAAGCGCCTGGCGGACATGATGGATCCCAAGGCCATGCCGTTCGACATGAAGCGCATGATCTACGGCGGCTTCAAGGTGATGGTGGACCTGTGAGGATGCTCAAGGTCTCGGCAGGCCTGCTGGTCCTGCTGGTGGCGGCCGTGCTGCCGTTCGCCGCCACCCGGCCCGGCAACGGCGATGTCGGGCAGGGGCGCAGGGAGATCGCCGACGCCGTCGCACCGTCGCGCGTCACGCTGAAGCTCGATTTCGAGAAGCCGTTCGAGGCGCATAACCAGGTCGACTTCACGCTGGAGCCGAAGGGCGGCGCCACCGAGGTCACTGGGCCATGGATGGGCCCATGCCTTTCATCTCCAAGGTCGTCACGCTGTTCGTGGACATGGACCGCATGGTGGGCGGTGACTTCGAAGCGGGCCTCGCGAACCTGAAAGCGATCGCGGAGAAATGAACGAGCGCACGGTGACGATCACGCGCGTGTTCGCCGCGCCGCGCGAGCGCGTGTTCGCCGCCTGGACCCGCGCCGAGCACCTTGCGCACTGGTTCGGGCCCAAGGGCTTCGCCATCCATTCGTGCGAGACCGACCCGCGGGCCGGCGGCCTGTTCCGGCTGTGCATCCGCGCGCCCGACGGCAGGGACTACTGGGTGCGCGGCACGTTCCGGGAGCTCGTCCCGCCGGAGCGCGTGGTCATCGTGTGCACCGCCGAGGACGAAAAAGGCGTGCCGCGCCTGGAAGAGCTGATCGATGTGACGCTCGCCGAGCGCGGCGGCAAGACCGAGCTTACGCTCCTCGCCACGGCGAGCGGCGCGAGCCGCGAGGCCGCCGCCATGCTCGAAGGCATGCCCAAAGGCTGGGCGCAGACCATCAATCGCCTCGACGGGCACCTCAACCCCGATTCCTGAAGGAGACCCGCAATGCAAGTGCAACCCTACCTGTTCTTCGACGGCCGCGCCGAGGAGGCGCTCGAGTTCTACCGCGCCAAGCTCGGCGCCGAAGTGCACATGCTCATGCGCTTCAAGGAATGCCCCGATTCGATGCCCAACCCGCCGCCCGGGGACAAGGTCATGCACTCGAGCTTTCGCATCGGCGAAACCAAGGTGATGGCCTCCGACGGCAACTGCGCGGGCCGCCCGGCGTTCCAGGGCTTCTCGCTGTCCATCAGCGCGCCCGACGAAGCCTCGGCAAAGCGCTTTTTCGATGCGCTCGCCGACGGCGGGCAAGTGCAGATGCCGCTCGGCAAGACCTTTTTCGCGCCGGCCTTCGGCATGGTGGCCGACCGCTTCGGCGTGTCCTGGATGGTGATCGCCGATGCTGCATGGATCCCGAAGGACGGATGAAGGGCTTATGGAAGGCCGCGACATAAAGAAGCTGAGCGTCGTCATCGAGCGGGCGGCCGGCGAGGCGTACGAGTTCCTGTCGGTGCCGCAGAACTTTCCGAAATGGGCCACCGGCCTGGGCGACTCGTTGCGCAGGGCCGGCGGCGAGTGGATCGCCGAGACGGCGCAGGGGCAGGTGCGGGTTTGCTTCTCGGAGCGCAACTCGTTCGGCGTTCTGGACCACTCGGTGACCCTGCCGCAGGGCATGTCGGTCTACGTGCCGCTGCGCATACGGCAGCGCGAGCGCGGCTGCGAGCTCGAGCTCACGCTGTATCGCCAGCCCGGCATGTCGGACGAAAAGTTCGCCGCCGACGCCGAATGGGTGCTGCGCGACTTGCACACGGCCAAGCAGATTCTGGAAAACCGTTAACGCAGTCACATAGGAAATGCCATGAGCGCCAACAGCGGACCGGGATACGCAAAGCACCCGGAGCATCGCATTACCCTCGAGCGCGGGAGCCTGCGGGTCCAGGTCACGTTCGATGGCGAGGTTATTGCGGAGACGCGCGACGCGATTGCGATGAAGGAGGGCAGCTACCCGGTCGTCTATTACGTGCCGCGCGCGGACGTGAAGCTGGACCGCATGGTGCGCAGCGCGCACACGACCTATTGCCCGTTCAAGGGGCATGCCTCGTACTACTCGCTGGCGAAGGGCCCGCAGAACGCGGTGTGGAGCTACGAGCAGCCCTACGACGAGGTGCTCGCGATCAAGGAGCGCCTCGCCTTCTACCCGGACAAGGTTTCGATCAGCGCAACCCATGGGTAAGGCAGGGCGCCGGGAGTGGGTCGGGCTGGCGGTCATCGCCTTGCCCTGCATGCTCTATTCGATGGACCTCACGGTGCTGAACCTGGCCGTGCCGGCGCTCAGCGCCGATCTCAAGCCGAGCGGCGCGGAGCTCCTGTGGATCGTCGACATCTACGGGTTCATGGTGGCCGGCTGCCTGATCACCATGGGCACGCTGGGCGATCGCATCGGCCGCCGCCGGCTGCTGCTCATAGGCGCCGCCGCCTTCGGCGTCGCCTCGGTGCTCGCCGCGTTCTCGACCACGCCCGCGTTGCTGATCGCCAGCCGCGCGCTGCTCGGCATAGCCGCGGCGACGCTCGCGCCCTCGACGCATTCGCTCATCCGCAACATGTTCCTCGACGCGCGCCAGCGCACCGTGGCGATCAGCATCTGGGTGATGAGCTACTCGGCGGGCGCCGCCATCGGCCCGGTGATCGGCGGCGTGCTGCTCGAGTATTTCTGGTGGGGCTCGGTGTTCCTCATCAACGTGCCGGTGATGCTCCTGCTGCTTGCGCTGGGGCCGCTGCTGCTGCCCGAGTTCCGCGACCCGCAGGCCGGGCGCCTGGATATCGCGAGCGCGGCCCAGTCGCTGGTGGCGGTGCTCGCAATGATCTACGGCCTAAAGAGCATCGCCGAGCAGGGCGCGTCCTGGCCAGCCGTTGGCGCCATCGCCGCGGGCTTCGCCGTAGCTGGGCTGTTCGTGCGGCGGCAGAGAAGGCTTGCCGACCCGCTCATCGATCTGCGGCTATTCCGCTCGCGCGCCTTCAGCGCCGCGATCGCCACCAACATGCTCGGCTTCTGCGTGATCTTCGCCGTGTTCCTGTTCATCGCCCAGTACCTGCAGTCGGTGCTCGGGCTGTCGCCGCTCGTGGCGGGGCTGTGGGGGCTGCCTTCGGCGCTGGCGGCGCGGTGGCGCTCGCCGGGCAGCTTCCGGCGGAGCTCGGCGCCGCGCTGCTCGAGGGCCGCGCGCGCCGCCTACGTCAATGCATTCGAGCTGAGCGCAGCGATCAGCGCCGCCATGTGCCTCGGCGTGGCGCTGCTCGCGATGCTGCTGCTTCGGGGGCTGGCCGGGCAGCGCGTGGCCCACTAGACTGCGCGGCATGAGCGACGACCTGGAAACGCTTCGAGGCCTGAACGGCGAGTACATCCGCTGCGTGCAGCAGGGCGACGGGCAGCGTTTCGATGAGATCCTCGCCGCCGACTTCCTGGCGAGCAATCCCGACGGGTCCTTGGTGGACAAGGCGGCGTTTCTCGCCCAGACCGCCCGGCCGGTCACCATTGCGAACCTGCAAGCGCACGACGTGCGCATCCGCATCCTGGGGGACGTGGCGATCATCCATGCGCGCACGTCCTACACCACCGCGGAGGGGCGCGCCGCCGCCGGACGCTATACCGACATCTGGGCGCGGCGCGAGGGACGCTGGCTCGCCGTCGCCGCGCACGTCACGCGCGGCTGACGAGCGTCGCATAGGCGTACCACAGCCCGACGCCGATCAGCGTCAGCGCCACGGCCGCGGTCAGCCGCGGTCCGGAAAGGCGCGCGGAGAGCCGCGCGCCGGCGTAGGTGCCGGCCACCAGCAGCGCGCCGAGCGAGGCACCGAGCGCCCAGTCGATGCGCCCTTCCAGCGCGTACACCGCGCTTGCCGAGAACGCGATGGGCAACTGCGCGGCGAGGCCCAGCGCGATGGCCGGCACCGTGGGCGTGCGCATCGCCAGCAGCAGCGGAATCAGCGTCACCGGGCCGCCGGTGCCCGAAATGGCCGACGCGTAGCCGACTACCAGCCCGAGCGCGCTTAGCATGCGGGTCGGCGGCATGCGTTCTTTCTCGACCGACTTCGAGATGAGGGCGTTGAGCCCGCTGCCGAGGCACAGCAGCGCGATGAACAGGCGCACCGCTTCCGCCGGCAGGCGATCCAGCGTGGCGGCGCCCAGGGCGGAGCCCGCCGCTGCGGCGAGGCACAGCATCGCCACCGGCCGCGGCTCGAGGCGCGCGCGCCGCAGGTGGACGAACGCTGCGTAGACGCCGGCTACCAGGAAGCCAAGCAGGCTTGCCGCCACCGCGCGCTCGAGCGGCACGCCGGCGGCCTGCGTGAGCACCGGAACCAGCAGCACGCCGCCGATGCCGGTCAGGCCGATGAGCAGGCCGGCGGCGAGCGCGGTTAGCGCGACGACCCAGACCAGCCGTTTTCCGTGATGTCGAAAGCGACCCCGTCGGGGTCGTGGTACTTCACCTCGTAAAAGCCAGTGCCGCCGACCGGCTCGCCCATCCAGTGACGGCCGCCGGCCGCCTCGATCGCGGTGCGCGTGCCCGCCAGGTTTTCCACCACGAAGCCGAAGTGATGCACGCCGACGAAGCTGCAGCCGCGCGCGCCGGCGTATTCCTCGCTCTTGTAGCGCAGGAAAGCGATGTTCATCACCCCGTCGCTCAGGTAGACCCCCTGCGCGCCCGCCCAGTCGGTCTGCCCGACGCGCTGCAGCCCGAACGCCTTGATGTAGAACTCGGCCGCCTTTTCCGGATCGGGAACCGTGATGGCGATGTGCCGCAGCTTCGCCATGTCAGTGCTTGAGGTTGCGGTCGAAGAATTCCAGCGTGCGCTTCCATGCCTGCTCGGCCGCCTGCGGGTTGTACTCCAGGGGCGGGAGCTTGCGCTCGTTCGCCTGCTCGTTGGCGAAGGCGTGCTTTGCCTTGTAGCGGTAGAACTCGAATTTCACCCCGGCATCGCGCAGCTTCTTTTCCAGCTCGTCCACCTTGCCGATGGGAAAGAACTGGTCCTCGGTGGCGTAGTGGCCGAGCAGCGGCGCCTTGATCTTGGACGCATCGACGTACTCGAGCGGCGGGAAGCCGTACCAGGCGGCGCAGGCGTCGGCCTCCGGCACGTTCACTGCCGCGAGCAGCGTGAGCGCGCCGCCCATGCAGAATCCGGTGACGCCGGCCTTCGCGCTGCCCGAGCTTTTCAGGTGCTGCACCGCGCCGCGCACGTCCTGCCCGGCGGCCTCGCCGAAGTTCAGGCCGCCCATGAGGTGCTCGGCCTCTTTCGCATCGAGGGTGCTCTTGCCGCGGTACAGATCCGGCACCAGCGCGCGGTAGCCCAGCTTGGCCAGGCGATCGGCCACGCCGCGGATCTGGTCGTTGAGGCCCCACCACTCCTGGATCACCACCACCCCGGGCGCGGCGCCGCCGCCCGACGGTTCCGCGAGATAGCCCTCGACGCTTTTGCCGTCGGGCCGCTTGAAGCTCGTCATCTTGCCCATGTCGCCTCCTCTGCAGGGAGGGCAATCTTAGGGCAACCACTGCAGCCGGGAGAAGCCTTCCTCGCACTCCCAGGGAATTTTGCTATTCGATATGAAGGCCGTCTCCCACGGATGGCCCAGCACCGGCGTGATGCGCGGGCGCTCGGCGCGCAGCCCGGCCTGGAACAGCGCCATATGGCGCGCCTCGGTGGCGTCGAGCTGCAGGCTGAAGCCGAAGTGCACCGTGCCGTCCTGCATCAGCACGCGCGCGACCAGCGCCTCCTGCCCGGAAGCGAGCCGCATGGAATGTGTGTGCACGAAAGCAATCAATCGGGGTCAGAGCCCGAATTCCCTATCGGGCTCTGACCCCGAATTCTAGGCGGTCAGCTTTTCCAGGGTAGCGGGAGCGCCGCGCCGTTGGGCAGGAAGGTGCCGACCGGGGAAGCGGAGAACGCGGCGAGGGTCCTTAGCGGCACGTCGCCGGTGTTGACGATCTGGTGCGGCCGGTGAGGCGGCAGCACGAGGGTCGTGTCGGGACCGAAGGCGATGACCTTGCCGTCCAGGTGCAGCTCGCCGCTGCCTTCGACCACCAGCACCACTTCCTCGCAATCGTGCTGGTGCGGCGGCGTGGCGCTGCCCGGCGCCATGCTTTGGCGCCATACGGACAGGTGCGACAGGCCCTGCTCGCCGCCGGCCAGGGTGAGGTGCTCGATGCCGGGCAGCTGCGCGCCTTCGCGCCCCGCGTTGCTCAGTACGTTTTGCATGGCGATTCTCCGTAGCGGTTGCACACGGCCGCAGTATCGGCGCGCTGGACTCCCGAGAGAAGAGCAACAACAATCACGACATCATGGACAAAAAGTCGGCAATCCCGGGGGCCAGCGTGCGCCTGCTGCAGGCCTTTGCCGAGGCGGCGCGCCACGGCAGCTTTGCCATGGCGGCGCGCGAGCTCGGGCTGTCGCCTTCGGCGGTCGCGAAAAGCGTGCTGCGCCTGGAGCAGCAGCTGCGGCTGCGCCTGTTCCAGCGCACCACGCGCCGCGTCACGCTTACCCAGGAAGGCGAAGCGTTCTATGCGCGCTGCAGGCGCGTACTGGACGAGCTCGGCGAGCTTTCCTCGATTGCCGCCGAAGCGGTGCGCGCTCCCGCCGGCACCCTGCGCATCGACGCGCCGGTGACCTACGGCAAGAACTTCATCGTGCCGGTCGTGGCGCGGCTCGCCGCCCGCCATCCCGCGCTGCGCCTCGATCTGCGCCTTTCGGACCAGTACACCGACGTGATCGCCTCGGGCGTGGACGCCGTGGTGCGCGTGGGCGAGATCGCCGATACCCGCCTGGTGGCGCGGCGCATCGACGAGCAGCAGCTCGTGGTGCTCGGCGCGCCGGCGTATTTCAAGCGCCGCGGCAAGCCGCGCAGGCCGCAGGAGGTGGAGGGGCACGACTGCGTGCTGTTCCGCATGCCCACGAGCGGCCGCCATCGGCCCTGGGAGTTCCTGGTGAAGCGCAGGCCGCTCGTGCTGCATCCGCCGCCCCGGCACGAGCTGAACGAAGGCGAAGGCATGGTAGCGGCCGCGTGCGCCGGCCTCGGCCTGGTGCAGATCCCGCACTTCATGGCCGAAGCCGCGGTGAAGTCGGGCGCGCTCGAGGAGGTGCTGGCGGCCTACCGGCCCAGGCCGACGCCGATTTCGGTCGTGTTCCCCACCCACCGCCACATGCCGCCCAGGCTGCGCGTGTTCATCGACGCGCTAGCAGGGGGTTGAGCCCGCTGCGCGCAACCCGCCCGTGCAGCTCGCGGCCGAGCGCCTGCTCGCACAGCTCGGCGGCGGCGAGCAGCCCGTCGAGCCGGATGCCGGTGTCGATGCCCATGGACTCGAACAGGTTGACGAGGTCCTCGGTGCACACGTTGCCGGTGTGGCCGCCGCCGTACTTCACCTTCGCCGGGTGACCGCCGACCCCGCCGAAGGACGCGTCGAAGTGGCGCACGCCCGCTTCGTAGGCGGCGACGCAGTTCACCAGCCCGGTGCCGCGCGTATCGTGGAAGTGGGCGATCGGCACGAGCTTCTCGCTCTTTAAATTCTCGAACATCGACTTGACGGTCACGGGGACTGCCATGCCGGTCGTGTCGCCGAGCGCCACGTGCTCCACCCCGAGGGCCACGAAGCGCTCTACATCCGCCACCACGACTTGCGGATCCACCCGTCCTTCGAACGGGCAACCGAACGCCACCGACACCGTGCCGACCAGGCGAAAGCGCCCATGCGCGGCCGCCACCATGTCGGCGATGTTGCGCCACTGCGCTTCGCGGCTGCGGTTGAGGTTCTTCTGCGTGTGCGACTCGGTGGCCGATACCAGCAGGCTGATTTCGCTGGCGCCGTAGCCGGCTTCGCGGTCCGCCAGCGCGCGCTCGACGGCTTTGGGGTTCGCGCACGTGGCCTTGTAGAAAACAGAAGGATGATGAGAGAGCGACTTCAGCAACTCGCTCGCATCGGCGAACTGCGGCACCACCTTGGGGTTGGAGTAGGAAGTAGCCTCGACGCGCGGAAAGCCGAGCGCGGCGAAGCGCTCCACCAGCGCCCGCTTGGTGGCGGTGGGCACGAAGGCGGGCTCGTGCTGCAGCCCGTCGCGCGCGAAGCACTCGCACAGCGTAACCGCGGCCATGGTTGACAGTATCAACCATCCGGGTTTAAAAGGTCAACGATGGCGCTCGAGATCCACCCCATCAACGGCTTCATCGGCGCCGAGGTGCGCGGCGCGCACCTCGGGCGGCTGGACGAAGCTGCCTTCCGCTTCCTGCACGACGCGCTCGCGCGCTACGAGGTGCTCGTGTTCCGCCGCCAGGACATCACGCTCGAGGAGCAGATGGCCTTCGGCGCGCGCTTCGGCCCCCTGTCGGTGCATCCGTTCTCGCCCAACCTCGACGCCAAGCCCGAGGTGATCGTGCTCGACTACTCGGCGGACCACCCGGCGGCGCGCACCGACATCTGGCACGCCGACGAGACCTTCCGGCCCAATCCGCCCATGGCCACCCTGCTGCGCGCGCGCGTGGTGCCCGAGCGCGGCGGCGATACCTGCTTCGCGAGCATGACGGCCGCCTACCGCGGCCTGTCGGAGCGCATGCAGCGCCATATCCACGGCCTGGAGGCCCTGCACGACTTCAAGCCGTTCCGCTCGCTGTTCGGCAATACGCCCGAGCACCGGCGGCGCCTGCGCGAGCTCGAGGACGAGTTTCCCAATCCCTGGCATCCGGTGGTGCGCGTGCATCCGGTCAGCGGACGGCGCGCGATCTACGTCAATCCGCAGTTCACGCTGCGCATCCGCGACCTGAAGGAGGACGAAAGCAGCGCGCTGCTCGGCTTCCTCTACGCGCAGGCGAGCGTGCCGGAATACCAGCTGCGCGTGAAATGGGAAGTCGATACGGTGGTGCTGTGGGACAACCGCTCGGTGCAGCACTATGCGCCGCACGACTATTACCCGCAGCGCCGCACGATGGAGCGCGTCACCATTACCGGCGAGGTGCCGGTCGGGGTTAGCGGCGAGTACACGCCCGAGACGGTCGAAGGGCTGGGCGAGATCAATCCGAAGGGACCGCCGCGCAAGCCGCCGGTGCGCGAGTTCGAGCGGCACCTGTGATCGCCATCGATCCGCGCGATCCGCGCACCCAGGCCGAAAGCGTGGTCGCGGGCTACGTCCAGACCGGCTGGCGCTGGCCGGCGCAGCCCCTGACGCGCCGCGCGCCGGGTCCGGCGGAACTCAGCGGGCCGCGCGATCTTTCCCCCCGGCTCCCGCTGGTACGCGGAGATCTTGCCGGCTACGGTAATAAGCGCGCCATCGGCCAGCTTATCCACATCCGCGCCCGCGTGGTGGACGAGGACGGCGCCCCGGTCGCGGGCGCCATGGTCGAGGCCTGGCACTGCAACGCCGCGGGCAAGTACATCCATCCGAACGACGACCACGACGCGCCGGTCGATCCGAACTTCTACGGCGCGGCGCGCCTGCTCACCGGCGAAGACGGCCTTATCGAGCTGCGCACCATCAAGCCCGCGGCCTATCCGGTGCCGGGCACTGGCGGCTGGTGGCGCCCGCCGCACGTGCACTTCTCGGTCTGGGGCCGGGTGTGGCTGTCGCGCCTGGTTACGCAGATGTTCTTCCCCGGCGAGCCGCTGAACGAGCACGACGCCATCCTGAACGCGGTGCCCGATCCCGCCGCGCGCAGCCGCTGCATCGCGCGCCTGGTGCCGAAAGAGAACGTGCTTGTGTACGAGTACCAGCTCGTGGTGCGCGGCCGCAAGGCCAACCCGGGAATGCCGTGAAACGTCTGGTGCCCACCGCCGAGATGACCCTCGGTCCGTTTTTTCCGCGCGAGTTCGCCGCCGGCGCCAACGACCTCACACAGCTTGCCGGCCGGCCGGTCGAGGGCGAGGTGATCGAGATCACCGGCACCGTCACGCAGCTCGACGGCAAGCCGCTCGACAACCTGGTGCTGGAGATCTGGCAGGCCGATTCCCGGGGACGTTACGACAACCCCGATTTCCTGGGCTGGGGACGCGCCGCGACTGATGCGCACGGCGTTTATTCTTTCCGAACGATCAGGCCCGGCGGGAGGGCAGCGTCGATCAATTTCCTCCTGCTGTATTCCGGCCTGATGCGCCAGCTTCAGACGGTGATGTACTTCGAGCCCGGCGGGCATTTCGAAAAGCTGCTGGCGAAGAAGGAGGGCCCGAACCGCTACCGCTTCGACATCAGACTGCGCGGCGAGGGCGAGACTCCGTTCTTCGAGGATTGATGGCCGCCCGAAGCACAACCGCAATACGCGATCTGCTTTCCTACCGGCTGCATCTGGTCGCTAATCTGCTGTCGCGCGGCGCAGAGCTGCGCTACCGGCGCGAGTTCGGCGTCAGCCTGTGGGAGTGGCGCACCATCGCGCTGCTCGGCGCGGTCACCGAGCCGCTGTCGCTCAACCACCTGGCGCACGCGGCGGGCATCCACAAGAGCCAGATGAGCCGCGTGGTGTCCGGGCTCACCCGGCGCAAGCTGGTGCTGCGGGCGGCCGACGCCGACGACGCGCGCGGCGTGCGCCTGACGCTGAGCAGGAGCGGCCGCAGGCTGTACGAAGGGCTGATCGGCGCGGCCGCGGAAAGGGATGCGGCGTTCCGCAACTGCCTTTCAAGCAGAGAGAGACAAATCTTCGACCAAGCCCTGATGAAGCTGGCGGGCCAGGCGCGCGAGCTGATCCAGCAGGAAAAGAAATGAAAACGCGCATCACCGAGCTCCTGGGCATCGAGCATCCGGTTTTCCAGGCGGCGATGAGCTGGGCGTCTTCGAACGCGCCGTTGGTCATCGCGGTGTCGAACGCGGGTGGCCTCGGCGTGATCGCGGCCGGGCCCATGCGCCCGGGCGATTTCCGGACGGCACTTCAGGAAATTCGCGAGAAGACGAAGCGGCCTTACGGCGTCAACATCCCGCTCAACAACCCGCGCGCCGCGGAGCTGCTGGACATCGCCTGCGAGGCGCGCATCCCGGTGATGGTGGCTTCGCAGGGCGGGCCACGCGAGCACCTGGCGCGCTTTCGCGCCATCGGCACCAAATGGCTGCACGTGGTGGCCTCGGTGGAGCACGCGAGGAAGGCGGAAGCCGCGGGCGTGGATGCGCTGGTGGTCGACGGCGCCGAGGCGGGTGGCCACCCGCCGCCTTCCGAAGTCGGCACGCTGGTGCTGGTGCGCCGGGTGGTGAAGGCGGTGAAGCTCCCCGTGGTGGCGAGCGGCGGCGTCGCCGACGGCGCCGGCATCGCCGCGCTGCTCGCCCTGGGCGCCGAGGCGGTGCAGCTCGGCACGCGCTTCATCGCCACGCCCGAGGCGAGCGTGCACGCGAACTACAAGCGCGCCGTGCTCGCCGCCGACGTCCACCAGACCGCCCTGGTCGGCCCCCGCAGCCTGCCCATCCGCCAGCTGCGCAATGCCTTTTCCGAAAAGTACCGGCAGGCCGAGCACGCCGGCGCTTCGACGAGCGAGCTCGAGGCGATCTTCAAAAGCGCTTCCCTGAAGCAGGCGGCGCTCGAAGGCGACGTCGAGTGGGGCAAGGTCGAAGCCGGCCAGAGCGCCGGCCTGATCGACGACATCGTGCCCGCCGCCGAGCTGCTGCGGCGGCTGGTGGCCGAACTGGAGCAAGCCCGACAAAGGCTCGCCGCGCTATGACCCAAAATCAGGGACAGACCCCGTTTCTGCGGGTAGAGGATCGCGGCGCCGTGCGCATCCTGACGCTGAACCGCCCCGAGAAGCGCAATGCGCTGAACTCCGAGTTGACCGTGGCATTGCTGGCTTGCCTCAAAGAAGCAGACAAGGACGAACGCATCGGCTGCGTGGTGCTGACCGGCGCGGGACAGGGCTTTTGCGCCGGCGCGGATTTGTCGGAGTTCAAGGGGCTGCAGGATCCGCAGGCCGCCGAGGCGCGCGCCGAGCTCACCATGCAGCTGCATCTCGTCTTCACGCAGATCTCCAAGCCGGTGGTCACCGCGATCAACGGCGCGGCCATGGGCGGGGGCGCCGGCCTTGCGCTCGCTGGCGACATGGCAGTGATGGCCGAAGGCGCGAAGCTCGGCTACCCCGAAGCGAAGCACGGCATCGTAGCGGCGATCGTGATGGCCAACCTGGTGCGCCAGGTCGGGCGCAAGGCGGCCTTCGAGCTGGTGGCGCTCGGAGAGCCGGTTGACGCCGCCCAGGCCTTGCGCCTGGGCATGGTGAACCGCGTTTCCAGGAATGAAGCGGTCTTCGCCGACGCGGTTTCCGTGGCAGAAAAGCTCGCCGGCGTTGCGCGTCCTGCCATGGCCGAAACCAAGCGCCTGTTCCACGAGGTCGCCGACCTTGCGCTGCAGCCGGCGCTCGAACGCGGGCGCGACACCAACCGGCGCATGCGCAATTTCCAGAAGCTGGGCGGGACGAAATGAAGCCGCTCGACCACCTCACCATCCTGGATCTCTCGCGCGTGCTGGCCTGCCCGTTCGCCTCGATGATCCTCGCCGAGCTGGGCGCGCGCGTCATCAAGGTGGAGCAGCCCGGCAGCGGCGACGAGACGCGCGGCTTCGAGCCGCAGCTCGCGAAGGACAGCGCCTACTACTTCGCCTGCAACCGCTCGAAGGAGTCGATCACGGTCGACCTGCGCTCGCGCGAAGGAAAAGACACGATCCGCAAGCTCGCGGCCCGGGCCGACGTGCTGGTGGAGAACTTTCCCGTCGGCACGCTGGGCAAGTACGGCCTGGACTTCGCCTCGCTCTCGGCGCTGAACCCCAGGCTGATCTACGTCTCCTGCACCGGCTTCGGACAAACCGGTCCCTATGCGCGCAAGAAGGGCTACGACACGGTGTTCCAGGCGATGGGCGGCCTCATGAGCCTTACCGGGGAGCGCGGCGGCGGGCCGGTGAAGCCCGGCCTGCCGGTCGCGGACCTCACTTCGGGCCTGTGGGTTGCGATCGCCATCCTTGCCTCGCTCGCCGGGCGGGAAAAAAGCGGAAAGGGATGCCAGGTGGACTTCTCCATGCTCGACGGCCAGGTGGCGCTGCTCACGCTCGCCGCCGCGCGCTACTTCGCCCTGGGCGAAGTGCCGCCGCGACTGGGCACCGAGCACCCCGGGCGTGTGCCCTCTGCCACTTTCCGCTGCCGCGACGGCAAGTTCGCCCACATCACCGCGAGCGACCAGCACTGGGAGCCGCTGTGCAAGGCGCTCGGCATCGAGCAATGGGGACGCGCTTTTTCCACCAACGAGATCCGGGTGGACAAGCGCGACGAGGTCATGCGGCAGCTCACCGATGCGATCACGCGGCTCGAGCGCGGCGAGCTGCTGAAGATCCTTGACGAGGCCGACGTGCCGGTGGGTCCGGTGAACGACGTCGCCGAAATCCTGCGCGACCCGCACGTGCGCGCGCGCCGGATGGTGGGCAGCTTCGACTATCCCGGCGTGGGGGAATTCAAGGCGCTCGCGCTGCCCTACAAGTTCCTCGGCTGGGACAATCCCGAGATCGGCCGGCCGCCGGCGCTCGGCGAGCATACCGAGAAGATCCTCGCGGAGCTGAAGTGACGCTCGCCTTTGCCGTTGACGCGGGCGTGGCCACCATTACGCTCGACCGGGCCGAGGCGCGCAATGCCCTCAACCTGCAGATGTGCGAGGCGCTGCGCGATGCGGCGCTGCGTGCCGCAGCGCACGCGGAGGTCAGAGTGGTGTTCGTGCGCGGCAGCGGCCCGGTGTTTTGCGCCGGCGCCGACGTCAAAGAGCGCGCCGGCATGAGCGAGGACCAGGTGCGCGAGCGCCGCATGCAGGGCTTCGCCGCGTACGAGGCGCTCGAATCGCTGCCCATGCCGTCGATCGCGCTGGTGCAAGGCGCGGCGCTCGGCTCGGGCGTGGAGATCGCCGCCGCGTGCGACTTCATCGTGGCTACGCCCGACGCGGTGTTCGGCACGCCGGAAGCGCAGCGCGGCACGGTGGGCGCAACGCAGCGCCTGCCGCGCGTGCTCGGCAAGCGCCTTGCCAAGGACCTGATGTTCACCGGCCGGCGGCTCACCGCCGAGGAAGCGAGGAGGGCGGGTCTCGTATCCCGCATCAGTGCCGATCTCGATCGGGAGATGGAAAGCATCGCAAGAGCGATCCTCCAGGCGCCCGCCGAAGCCCTGCGCCTCGCCAAGCAATGCATCGACCGCGGCGTCGACCTCGACCCGCGCGGCGCGCGGGAGGTGGAGATTGCAGCCATCGAGCAGCAGCTCGCCTCCGGCAAGTGGATGGGCAAGGCATGACCTGGCGGGCGCAGACGCTCGGCGCAGTGCTGCAGTCGCGCGACATGAGCGCCGAGGCGCTGGTGACGCGCGAAGCGCGGTTCACATACGCCGAGCTTCTGGAGAAAGCCAAGACCGCGGCTGGCGGCATGCAGGCGATGGGCCTCGGGCGCGGCGACCCCGTCGGCATCCTGATGGGCAACGACGAGAACTGGCTGGCGCTCTTCTACGGCGCGGCGCTGATCGGCGCGGTGACGGTGCCGGTGAACACGCGCTTCAAGGCGCCCGAGATCGATTTCTGCCTGAAGCAGGCGCAATGCAAGGCGCTGTTCTACGCCGAGCGCTTTCTCAACATCAACTTCGGCGCCATGGTGCGCGAGATCGGCTTCATTCGTGCCATCAAGGGAGTGCCCGAGGGGCAATTCCAGCCGGTGACGGTAAAGCCGGAAAACATCCTGCTCATCCAGTTCACCTCCGGAACGACCGCATACCCCAAAGGCGCGATGCTCACGCACGACAGCATGCTGCGCGACGCATGGGCCGCGGGCACGCGCATCGGCATCCGCGCCGAAGACCGCTACTTCAACTGCCGCCCGTTCTTCCACGTGGCCGGCACGACCCTGTCGGCGCTGATGGCGCTGGTGAGCGGGGCGTGCCTGGTGACGCTGCCCACCTTCGAGGCCGGCGCGGCGCTCGAGATGATGGAGCGCGAGCGCTGCACGCTGCTGTCGGGCAACGACACCATCATGCAGATGCTCATGGGCCACGCCGATTTTGCGAAGCGCAAGCTCTCGCTGCGCGGCGGCTGGGCGGCGGCCGGGCCGCAGACCATGCGCGCCGTCATCGATGTGCTCGGCGCAAAGCACATCTGCGCCGCCTACGGCCTGTCGGAAGCCTCGCCCAACGTGGTGATGAGCGACTGGCGCGACCCGCAGGAGCTGAGGGTGCAGGGGCTCGCCAGGCCGCACGAGGGCGTCGAAGTGCGTATCGAGGACGGCGAGATCCAGGTGCGCGGGTGGAACGTCATGCAGGGCTACTGCAACAACCCGGAGGCGAACGCCAAGGCGTTTACCGCGGACGGCTGGCTGCGCACCGGAGACCTGGGCGAGCTCACCGCCGACGGGCGCCTGCGCATGATCGGGCGGCTGAAGGACGTGTTCCGCGTGGGCGGCGAGAACGTCGCGCCGGCCGAGGTGGAGGAGGTGCTGCTCGCGCACCCGGCGGTGGAGACCGCGCAGGTGGTCGGCGTGCCCGACCAGCGGCTGGGCGAAGTGCCTTGCGCCTATGTGACTTTGAAGTCCCATCATTCGGCCGCGGAAGGCGAATTGATCGAATGGTGCAAGACGCGCTGCGCCAATTTCCGCGTGCCACGGTATCTGCGGATCGTCGAGGATTTCGAGGCCATCGGCATGACCGCGAGCGGCAAGGTGCAGAAGGCCCGGCTGCGCGAGCACGCGCTGCGCGAGTTCGGCCTATGACGCTGCGCGGCGCGGACCTCCTTGCGCGCGCGCTCGCCGCCGCGGGCACCCGCTATGTGTTCACGCTGTCGGGCAACCACGTGATGCCGGTATTCGACGCGGCGCTGGACGCGAAGCTCTCGCTCATCCACGTGCGCCACGAGGCCGCCGCCGTACACATGGCCGACGCGTGGGGGCGGCTCACCGGCGAGGTGGGCGTCGCGCTCGTCACCGGCGGTCCCGGCCACGCGAACGCCGTGGCGGCGCTCTATACGGCGCTCGAAGCGGAATCGCCGGTGCTGCTGCTCTCCGGG
>CBDDSA010000285.1:0-8721 GCA_965233185.1 uncultured bacterium | reverse complement strand
CGGCCGAATAGCAGTGCCGGCGGTGCTACCAGGGTCGGCGTGCCGCCCTGCAGAGCCGCGAAGGCAGTCTGCTCCCTGACAACCTGAAGCACGATGCCCCCAGGATTCTGGACAGTGGTAATGCCTTCAAATACGCGGTTGTAGGTGCCGGCCGGGAGGTCCGTGGAGCTGATCTGCGGCAATACGTGGACAACCTCGAAGTGAGTGCCGCGCACGCCGATAGTGGCGGCAGGCGTGCTGATCTTGTAGCCGCTGCGGTTAACCTGCGCTATGAGTCCGGTGATGGTGCGAAAGCCGCCCTTCAAGATGTTCACGACGAAACTGGCGCTGCGGTCCTCGCGGCCCTTATAGGCAAACTGCTCGAGCTTGAATTCGGACTCCGCCCGCACTGAGATGAGGCCGCCGTCGGACATGCGCGCTTGCGCAAGCGCCGCATCGCCCGTGATAATCGTATCGCCTTCGCGGATGTCGCCACCGCGCTCTGCACTGCGCCGCGCGCCGTCGCTGCCTATGATGCTGACTTCGCCCGTGACACTTAAGAAGCGTCCTGCGGCCTGAGGAGCTTGAGCCCAGGCAGCCGCGCCAGCGAGGGCCAGCAAGCCCGTCACGAAGAGCACGATGCACCGGCGGGTAAAAGCGTCCATTGGCTTAAAAGTCCTTGCGCATATTGATCGAAAGGTCCGTCCGCTCGTACTCGAAGAGCGCGATGTTGCTGTCGTTCTTGATGTAGATGAGCTGCGGCCGTAGCGACCAGCCGGGAGCGAAGGTCCAGCTGACGCCAGCAACCACGTCATACAGGGTGTCCTTGCGCTTTTCGCCGAACGCACCATTGACTTCCTTGTACTTTCCTTGCTGTGCGCCCGAAAGGAAGAATGCCCCGACGCGATCGGTGAAACTGTTCTGAATTGTCAGCCGCACGCCGGCGTACGGCTTGTCCCCATCCGGCCGGTCGCCCAGGGCGTTCTCCATCCCTCCAAGCAGCGAGAGCCCGACGGCGCCGCGGCCCTCGTTGATTACCCCCAGCCACCCGATAATGCTCTGGAAGAGGTCGTAGTCGTTCGCCCGCAGGCTTTCAGCTATGTACTCGTACCTCGATGCCAGCAGGTTTACGGTGACCTGGTTTTTCGGGTTCAGAAGGGTGCGAAATTCCGCGGTGAGGCCGGCGTTGTCCCGCATGGGTTCATGGTCCAGCCAATAGCGCCCGCCTGTAACACCGGCACGGACTTGGCTGGCACCCTGCGTATAGCCCAGTCCCAAGCGGCCATCGAGGGTCCCATAGTCCGCGATATCGATGTCCTTGTGTCCGCGCATGCGGGCATCGCCGCCGGCATAGACTGACAGGCCCCCCGTGAGGGAGTGAGCCAGCTCGCCGCCAAGCGACAGGGCCTGGTAGTGGTCGCTGCGCTCCAGATTCGCCGGATCCAGGAAGATGACAAATCCGTTCGCCGCGCTGATCGGAGTGATCGAGGTTGCGGACTGCGGATTGGAGTCGTAGCCCAGCCCGTATTCGATATAGCCGAACCCGACAGGTCGCTTCCCGGCGAGCTGATCCTCGACCGCCTTGGCGTAGATTTGCGCCTGCTGGCGCAGGTCCGGCGGGAGGTTGGGAAAGCGCAGCAAGGTTTCAAATTCGAGCTTCGCGCGCGCGTAGTCCCCCAGCATGTAATACGCGCGCCCCATCTCGAGGCGCACGCCCGGGAAGTTCGGCTCGACGGCAAGGATGCGCTCGTAGATGAAGCTGGCCCGACTGGGGTTGTTGGTCTCCAGCGCCGAGCGGGCGAGCAGGTAGTCGTAGCGCAGGTCGCCGGCGAGCTTGTCTTCCAGGGGCTCCAGGAGCCGGAACGCTTCGGCGTAGCGGCCGGCGCGCAGCATCTGCTCGGCTTCGTTGACGATGTCCGCGTCCGCGGCCCAGACGGTCGCGGCGAGCGCCCAGGCGAGCGCTCCAACAAATGCGCGTAACAGCTGCACCAGATTTTCTCCCCGACCCCATCTCGCCCGGCGGCGACGAATGGCCAGCGATGCTAGTGCAGCCGCCTCTCGAAAGCAATTTACTTGCGCCTAATCAAGCCCCTGCGCGCCCTGTCCTGACTAAGATTGACACCGGGAGGGGCGGATTGGGGCGCTAAGCGCGGGCGTAGGCGATCTCTTTGCCTTTTCTGAACTCCACCACCACCAGCACGCCGCCCAGCGCGACGCCGGCGAGGTTGACCCACAGCATCAGGTTCGAGGGCTGGTGGGGCAGCATCATCATCACGCCGGCCGCGACGAACGCGGCGCGCCTGGCGGCGGGGAGCACGCGCGTGAAGTAGCCGGTCATCGCGGCGCAGATCAGCCAGATGCCGAAAAGCGAGGTGATCGTGACCATGGCGATGTCGGCGAGGCTGCCTTTCATGAGGATGGCGGGCGAGAACACGAACAGGAACGGCACGATGTAGGCGGCCCATCCGAAGCGCATGGCGGTCCAGCCCGTGGCCATGGAGGGCGCCTGTGCGATGGCCGCGGCGACGAACGCGGCGGGCGCCACCGGCGGCGTGATGAGCGACATCATGCCGAAATAGAGGATGAACATGTGCGCGGCGAGCGGCTCGACCCCGACCTTCACCAGGGCCGGCGCCACCAGGATGGCGAGCATAACGTAGACCCCGATGGTGGGCAGGCCCATGCCCAGGAGGATGCTCACCACCGCGGCAAGCATGAGCAGGAGCAGCAGGCTGTCGGCGCCGAGCTCGACCAGGTAGGCGGCGAAGGCGAAGGCAAGGCCGCTCACCTGGAACAGCCCCATGATGAAGCCGGCCGCCGCGGAGATCACCAGGATCTCGCACAGGCCGCCGCTGGTCCGCACCACGGCCGTCCACACGTCTTTTGGCTTCATGCGCTGCCCGGCGTAGCCGACCGCGAAGCCGAGCACGATGATCACCGCGGCGGCCATCATGGCGGCGTACTCGGGCTCCCAGTTGCGAAAGAACATCGTGTAGACGATGACCACGAAAGGCGCCAGGAACATCCAGCCGTTCTTCAGCACGGCGAAGGCGCGCGGGATCTTCGCTGCCTCGATCTTGCCGAAGCCGTAGCGCGCCGCTTCCAGGTCGGCCTGGATGAAAAGCGCCGCGTAGTACATCACCGAGGGCAGGATCGCCGAGATCGCCACCGCCTGGTACGGGAGCTGGAGGAAGTCGGCCATCACGAATGCCACCGCGCCCATCACCGGCGGCATGAGCTGGCCGCCATTGGAGGCGCAGGCTTCCACTGCCGCGGCCAGCTTCGGCGACATGCCGGAGCGCTTCATGAGCGGGATGGTGACCACGCCGATCACCACCGTGTTGGCCGCGGCGATGCCCGAGATCATGCCGAACAGGCTGGAGCCGGTCACCGCCATCTTGGCGGCGCCGCCGCGGTAGCGGCCCATCAGCGCAATCGCGATGTCGTTGAAAAAGCCCGAGCCGCCCGAGCGCATCAGCAGCTGTCCCATGAACACGAACGGGATGATGACGATGACGGTGATCTGCAGGATGAGCCCGAGCAGGCCGTTGTTGTCCAGGTTGAGGTAGGCGAGCAGCTCGCCGAAATCCACCTTGCGGGTCTGCAGGTCGCCCGGCACCAGGTGGCCGAGGAGCGCATACCCGCCCAGGACGAGCAGGATGATCACCAGCGACCAGCCGATCGTGCGGCGCGTGCCTTCCAGCGTGAGCAGCGTGATGCCGCCCGACAGCACCATGGTCTCGGTATTGATGGTTCCCGAGATGGCGGTGAGATGCGGAAAGAGCACCGCCACGTAGCCCAGGAGCGCCAGCGCCGCTCCCGCCAGCATCCAGTCGTACCAGGGAACCGGGGAGGCTGCGCTCGCATCGCCCGCCTCGGCGAGCGGCTTTCGTCTTGCCCGGAACCTGAGGAAGGCAAGCGCCAGGCCGATGCCGAAGGCGGCTGCTGCGAACTGCTCCGAAAACAGCACCAGGCCGACCGGCCGGAACAGGTCCAGCGACCAGGCAATGGAGCCCGCGATCAGGAGCGCAGCCAGCGCTCCCTGGGCTAGCCTTTCCAGATACCGGCTTCCCTGAAGTACTTGATCGCCGCCGGGTGGTGCGGCAGGCTGGGCTGCAGCTTGCCGGCCTGCTTCTCGTCGAACTGACGGAAATTGGGGTGGCCCGCGACCAGGCCCGCCTTGTTCTCGCGCATCGCCTTGACGAACTGGTAGACCACCGCGTCGGGCACATGGGCGCCCACGCCGATCACCACGTCGATGGTCTGGACCTTGGAGGGCTGGTCCACCCCGGCGATGTGCGGCGCCGGGTTCACCGTCGAGAAGTAGTATTCCTGGCGCACCTTCTTCATGCGCGCCTCGGAATCCGGGAACACGTCCATCGGCAGCAGCTTCAGCCCGCCGACGGAGGAGGCCACCTCGGCGACTTTGGGCGCGCCGACGGCGAAGAACAGGAGGTCGAGCTTGCCCGCCTTGAAGTCGTCGGCGGCGCGTACCACGTTCACCTCGGGCACCTTGACGACCTGGTCGTAAGTGACGCCGCCGGCCGCCAGCACCGCGGTGGTATGCGGGATCACGCCGGTCTGCTGCACCCACTCGGAGGGCACGCGCTTGCCCTTGAGGTCCGCAATCGTGTTGATGCCGGAATCCTTGCGCACCCAGAACGCCATCTGGAAGCCGTACATGGTGATGCCGGTGCGCAGGTTCTTCTTCGCATTGCCCTTCCAGGTGCCGCGGCCGTGAAACGCGTCGGCGCTCTCGCCTACGTCGAGGATCCAGAAATCCGACTTCTTCGAGTTCACCGCCTCGAGGATGCCGGTATCGCCGCCATAGCCGATGACGCGCACCTGGAGCTTCGAGTTGTCCTGCACTACCTTGGCGATCACCGAGGCCTGGGCGTGCAGGATCGACCCGGGCGGCAGGGTAGCGAAGCCTACCGTCTGCGCCTGCGCCTGCGCGGCGAGCAGCGCCGCGGCCAATCCGAAAAAGTGAAATGGCTTGAGCATGGTGTCCTCCTCCAAGGATGCGGCCAGTCTATCATTGGGAAACTCGAACCATGAAGCTCCCCAAGGAACGCGTCCCCTATTCCGCCATCGTGGACCGCGCGCCGCTGCGCCTGCCCGACGAGGCCCGCGTGGCCGTGTGGACCATCGTCAACGTGGAGGAGTGGTCCATCGAGCGGCCGATGCCCCGTACGGTGCTGCCCCCACCCTCATCGGGCAATGCGGGTCAACCCTTGTTGCCCGACCTGCCCAATTGGGCGTGGCACGAGTACGGCATGCGGGTCGGGTTCTGGCGGTTCGTGGAGGTCCTGGAAAAGTTCGGGCTGAAAGCCACGCTCGCCATCAACGGCTCGGTGTGCACGAGCTATCCGCGGGTGGCGCGCGCGGCGCTCGAAGCCGGATGGGAATTCATGGGGCACGGCTACATCCAGCGCCCGATGCACCATGTGGAGGACCAGAAGAAAGCCATCCGCGACACCATCCAGGCCATTAAAGCCTTCACCGGCAGAGCGCCGCGCGGCTGGGAGAGCCCCGGCCTTACCGAAACGTACGACACCATCGACTGGCTGGCCGAGGCCGGCATCGAATACGTGGCCGACTGGGTGCTCGATGACCAGCCGGTGACCATCGACACGGCGTGCGGCCCGCTGGTGTCCGTTCCGTACACGGTGGAGATGAACGACATCTCGATGATGGCGCTGCAGCACCATCCTTCCGAGGAGTGGCTGCGCCGCGGCATCGACCATTTCGACCGCCTGTACCTGGACGGCGAAAAGACCGCGCGGATAATGGCGATCAGCATCCATCCCTACATCAGCGGTGCGCCGCACCGCATCGGCTATCTCGAGAAGCTGTACGAGTACATCCTGCAGCGGCCCGGCGTGAAATTGTGGACTGGAGAGCAGATTCTTGACTGGTACCGAAACGTACGATGAATTATGGGGCAGGGCGCAGGCGCTCCTGCCCAGGCTGAAGGAGCGCGCCGCGCGCGCCGAGGAGCTGCGGCGCATCCCCGACGAGACGCTGCGCGACCTGCACGACGCGAAGCTTCTGCGTATTCACCAGCCGCGACGCGTGGGCGGCGCGGAGCTCGAGTTTGCCGCCATCGTCACGTTCGGCGCGCTGCTTGCCGGCGCGTGCGCCTCGAGCTCGTGGAATTTCATCAACTTCGTGTCCCATCACCTCATGCTGGGCATGTTCCCGCCCCAGGCGCAGAACGAGATATGGGGCAAGTCGGCCGATGCGCTGATCGCCTCGTCGTTCGTATTCCCGGCGGCCAAGGCGCGCAAGGTGAAGGATGGCTACGTGCTCTCCGGCCGCTGGCCGTTTTCCAGCGGCGTCGACCCGAGCGACTGGAACATGCTGGCCGGCCTCGCCTTTCTCGACGACAACGCGCCGCCGGAGCAGCGCGTGTTCCTCTTGCACCGCTCGCAGTACAAGGTGATCGACACCTGGTTCGCCGGGGGGTTGCGCGGCACCGGAAGCAAGGACGTCGAGGCCCTCGAGCAGTTCGTCCCGGAGCACATGACGCTCGCGGTGGCGGATACCAAAGGGGGGCCGACGCCGGGCAGCGCGCTCAACCCCGGGCCGCTATTCCAGCTGCCGGTGTTCGCGCTGTTTCCCTACATGCTCTCGGGCGTGGCGCTGGGCATCGCCGAAGGGCTGATCGAGGAGTTCGGCTCCGTGCGCAACAAGACCGGCAAGATGACCGGCGCGCGCATCGCCGAAATCCAGAGCACGCAGATGCGCCTGGGAGAGGCCACGGCGTATGCGCGTGCGTCGCGGCGTACGCAGGAGGCCAATTGCCGTGAAGCGGAGCAGATGATCGCCGGCGGGCGCGTGCCGGACGTGCGCGCGAAGGCGCGCTACCGGCTGGAAGGCGCCTACGCCGTGGAGTGGGCGGTGCGCGCGGTGGACGTGATGTTCGGGCTGTCGGGCGCCGCCGGACTGTATGAGTCCGGGCACGCCGCGCGCGCTTTCCGCGATGCCCATGCCGTAAAGCAGCATTTCTCCTTCAATACCGACATCGCCTCGACCACCTACGGGCGCGTGGCGCTGGGCCTGCCGAGCGACAACGCCACGCTGTAAGTCGCGCCGCTTGGCACGGCGCTTGCACCTTTCCCGGGATTCCGGCGGCGACCGGAAGAAAGTCATTTTTTCAAATGTCCACCCAGGAAAAGGAGCTTTTTTACATGAAGCTTTCCCATTTATTCATCGCAGGCGCCACCGCCGTTTCGTTCAGCGCGATCGCGGCCGACGAGCAGAAAAGCCAGCAGCAGCCGCAGGCCCAGAGCGGCCAGCAGCAGCAATCGGCCTCCGGCGGCGCAACGCAGTCCCAGGGCCAGCAGGCCGGTCAGGGCCAGGAAACCGTGAAGCAGGTGCAGGAGAAGCTGAGCGCCGCGGGTCATGAAGTGCAGGCCGACGGCATCATGGGCCCGAAGACTCAGGCGGCGTTGAAGGAATATCAGCAGTCCAAAGGGCTCGACGCGAGCGGTGAGCTCGACCAGAAGACCCTCGCGGCCCTGGGCGTCGAGGAAGGCGCGAGCGCCTCGACCGGCGCTTCGGCCGACAAGTCGAGCTCGGGCAGCGCTTCGCAAGGCAGCGCCTCGCAGGGGGCGTCCGGATCCCAGGATAGCGCTTCGGGCAGTGCGTCGCAGGGCACCTCCGGCGGAGCCTCGTCCTCCGAGAAGAAGTACTAAGGAGCCGCAGCGTGGCCAAAAGGCGGAGAGTGCGCTCTCCGCCTTTTTTTTGCGCCGTTTGACGCAGGTGAATCTGCGCCACAGAATGGTGTCGAACGAAGGTGGAAACCGGACCCCAGCCCTTCCTCGACCGGCAGGCCCGGGCGGCGCTGCCGCTGCGGCGCCAGCTGCTGCTTTACCTCGATCCCTTCGCGCTTTTCATGGATGCTTCGCGCGGCAGCGCCGGCGCGCGCCGGCGCGCCCTGGCGTACAACCGGGCGATGCGTTGGATGCTGGTGGCTTACATGCGGCGCTGGATCGCGATTACCGCCGCATTGTTCGCGGCAATCGCACCGGCGGAGGCGCAGGCTTCCCAGGCGAGCGTGGTTCCGGTCGCGGCGCTCGCCGTGGGCTTTTGCGTTGCCTTTACCGTTTCGTGCTGCATAGCGGCAGCCTATTTCTTTCTCGGCGCGTCCGGCGGCGAGTGAGGTTCCTCATTGCGGCTTTGCTGCTGTCGAGCTGCGCGACGCTCGAGCAGGAGCTCGACGAGGTGAAAAGCGCCTGGCAAGGCGCTTCTTACGATGAAGTGGTGACGCGCTGGGGCCCGCCGGCGCGCAGCGCGACGCTCTCCGACGGCCGCCAGACGCACACCTGGGTTTCGCAGGAGGCCCCGATCAGCGGCGGCGGGCCGCAGGTCGGCGTGGGGGTGTTCGGCGGCAGCGGGGGCAGCGGCGTAGGCGTGGGGATCGGTTTTCCGTTCGGCACTACGGTCAATCGGGCGAGCTGCGAACGCACGCTGACGTTTCGCGAGCAGGCCGTGGTGGAGCAAAGCTGGAGCGGCGACCCCGGCTACTGCAGGTTTTTCAAACGCAAGCCTTGAGGTCCGTACCGGCCACCGCCTGGCCGATGCGGGTCGCGAGCGCCTGCGCCCGCGCGCCATGGCCGCCTGCACGATCGAGCGCCTCCAGGGCGCGCGCGGCATCCAATGCCAGCCGCACGCGGCCGACCTGGTCGGCGGCCGCAGCGGCCAGCTCGAGTTCCGCTTTGGCCGCCGCGGGCTTTC
>CBDDSA010000284.1:0-4673 GCA_965233185.1 uncultured bacterium | reverse complement strand
GCGGCGCGCGCCGCTCGATGCGCCGGCGCCCGAGCGCGCGCCCGGGCTCGCGCCGCCGCGCGAAGCCGAGGACATCGTGGCCGATTACGCGAGCCTCGGCCTGACGCTCGGCCGGCATCCGCTGGCGCTGCTGCGCGAGCGCCTGCGAAAGGAGAAGCTGATAAAGGCCGAGGAATTGCAGGCGCTGCCCCATGGCAGCGCGGCGCGCATCGCCGGCCTGGTCACCTGCCGGCAGCGGCCGGACACGGCGAGCGGCGTGATTTTCGTCACGCTCGAGGACGAAACCGGCAACGTCAACGTGGTGGTGTGGAAAAGCGTCGGCGAGCGGCAGAAGCCGGCGCTGCTGGGCGCCCGGCTGCTCGCGGTGCACGGCGTGATCGAGCGCGACGGCGAGGTCGTGCACCTGGTGGCGCGGCGCCTGGCGGACTACAGCGCCCTGCTGGGGCCGCTCGCTGCAGCTTCGCGCGACTTCCACTAAGATCACCGTATTGGACAGCCAGGAAGACATCCTTGGACTGATCGCCGCGCGGCGTGTCCGCCGTCCGGCGAGGCCGCTCGCGTTCCTGGATGCGCTGTTCCGCCGGCTGGCGCGCTGCGCGCCCGGCGAGGCGGACTCCACCGAGGGGCTGATCTGGGACGTGTGGATGAGCCATCCGCATCGCGCCGCCGCGCAGGTGCTCGAGCTCGCCACGCACGACATCGCCGCGCGGCGCTACGACATCGCCGAGACCCGGCTCACCCGGCTGCTGCGCCAGGCGCCGGAATTCGCCGAGGCCTGGCACAAGCGCGCCGCGCTGTATTACCTGCTCGGGCGCGACGCCGAATGCCTGCGCGACATTCGCCGCACGCTCGAGCTCGAGCCGCGGCACTTCGCCGCCATGCTGCATTTCGCGGAGATCCTGCTCGACGCCGGCGCGCCGGCCGAAGCGCGTTTCGCATTCCATGCCGCGCTCAGCGTGCACCCGCATCTGCCGCGGGCGAAACAGGCGCTGGCTGACAAACCCTGACCCGGGGGGAAGGGCCCCCGCCTATAATCGGCCGATGACGCAATCGGTCTATAAAGTCAAGGTAGCCAAGGACCTGGCGGACCTGATCCCGACCTTTCTCGGCAACCGCAAGAAGGAGCTGGAAGCGCTGCGCGCGGCGCTCGCCGCGTCGGATTTCGAGCAGCTGCGCCAGCTCGGGCACCGCATGCGCGGCGTGGGCAACTCCTACGGCTTCGACGACGTGACGGTCCTGGGCAAGCACATCGAGGAGGGCGCGCGCAGCGGCGACACGGCGGCCCTCGAGCGGCACATCGCGCACTACGCCGACTATCTCTCGCGGGTAGAGATCGCGTATGAATGAGCGCCGTGACTGACCTCGCGGCGACCGGACGGCGCGCGCCGGCGCAAAGCGCTTTCCGCGTCATGGTGGTGGACGACGACCCGGACATGGCCGGGTTCCTCGCCCAGCTGCTGGAAAACGAAGGCATGACGGTCGAGAGCCTGTCCGACGGCGAGAGCGCCGTGCGCCGCATCCTCGCTTCGCCGCCCGACATCGTGCTGCTCGACGTAATGCTGCCCGGCTGCGACGGCTTCGAGATCTGCGAGCAGCTGAAGTCGCAGCCCGAAACCGCGCTGGTGCCGGTGATCCTGGTCACGGCGCTCGAGGACCACGACAGCCGGGTGCGCGGCATCCAGGCCGGCGCCGATGATTTCCTTTCCAAGCCGGTGCGCCGCGAGGAGCTCATCGCCCGCGTGAACACGCTGCGCCGGCTGCACGAGACGCGCCGCGAGCTGGAAGCCCGGCGCCTCGCCGCCGAGGTGCAGCGCAAGGAGGCGATCCGCAAGGCCTTCTCGCGCTACGTGTCGCCGAGCCTGGCCGAGCGCATCGTCGGCGAGCTCGCCTCCGAGCAGGAGGCATTCGGCGACGCCCACCGTATCCACGTCGTGGCGCTGTTCGCGGACCTGCGCGGCTTCACCCGGCTCACCGAGTCGGTGGAGGTGGGCGAGGTGGTCGCCATGCTGAACGAGTACTTCACCGTGCTCACCGAGGCGGCCTACCGCAACGAAGGCACCATTTTCAGCATGGCGGGCGACAGCCTGCTGGTGGGGTTCAACGTGCCCTTCCCGCAGGCCGACGCGGCGGTGCGCGCCTGGCGCACCGCGCAGGACATGGTGGCGAGCTTTGCCCCCGTGCTCATGCGCTGGACCCAGCGCGGCGGCATGCCCACCGGCATCGGCCTGGGCATCGCCTCCGGGGAGGCGATCATCGGCAACATCGGCTCGCCGCACTACATGAGCTACACCGTGATCGGCGATGCCATCAATACCGCGGCGCGCCTCACGCAGATGGCGAGCGCGGGCGAGGTGCTGGTGTCGGGCCCGGTCCACGACGCGATCCGCGCCGCGCTGCCCGATGCCGGGCTCGCGCCGCGCGGCAACCTCGCGCTGCGCGGCAAGTCCGAAGCCATCCCGGTCTACTCCCTGCGCCTGTAGGCCATGCGCCTGCTCATCATCGACGACGACGAGGACCTGCGCACCCTGCTCGCGCATTACCTCAAGCAGGAATGGCCCGACGCCGAGGTGGAGCAGTTCGACCCGCTCGACCGCCCGATGCCCGACGCGGGCTACCCGCTGGGGAGCTACGACGCGGTGATCCTCGACTACATGCTGGGGCGCGGCGACGGGCTGAAGTGGCTCACCGAGTTCAAGCAGCGCGCCGACTGCCCGAAGATCCTGTTCCTCACCGGCGCCGGCAACGAGATCATCGCCGTGCGCGCCATGAAGGCCGGCGCCGACGACTACCAGCGCAAGCAGGAGCTGACGCGCGAGCGGCTGATCAAGTCGGTGCGCGAGCTGACGCTCGACGCGGCCGAGCGCACCATGTCGCCCGAGCTCGCGGCGCGCATGGCGGGGCATACCCTGGGCGCGCGCATCCACATCCCGGGGATCAACGTGCTGCACCTGATCGGCGAGGGCGGCACCGCGCGCGTCTACCTGGCCTCGCGCGAGCGCGACGACGAGCCGCTGGTGGTTAAGATCCTGCGCGCCGAGGTCACCGCCGATCCGAAGGCGCTGGCGCGCTTCATGGAGGAATACGCGCTGGTCGAGCGCATCAAGAGCCCGCACGTGGCGCGCATCTACGACCACGGCACCTCGCACGAGCACGCCTACCTGGTGATGGAGTTCTTCGAGGGCGGCGACCTGCAGAAGCGCCTGGGCGGCAAGCCGCTGCCGCCGCCCGAGTCGCTGCGCATGTTCCGCGAGCTGATGATGGCGCTGGGCGACATCCACGAGAAAGGCATCCTGCACCGGGACCTGAAGCCGCAGAACCTGATGTTCCGCAACGACGGCACGCTCGCCATCGTGGATTTCGGCATCGCCAAGCATATCGACGCCATCGACATGACCGGCGTGGGCGAGATCCTCGGCACCCCGCGCTACATGAGCCCCGAGCAGGTGCAGGGCAAGGCGCTCGACCTGCGCACCGACATCTACAGCGCCGGGGTGCTGCTCTACCAGATGCTCACCGGCCGGCACCTGTTCGAGGGCGATACCGCGGTCGAGGTGGCGCTGCAGCACCTCAACACGCCGCCGCCGCCGCTGCCGGAGCACCTGGCCGACTACCAGCGCCTCATGGACAAGCTGGTGGAAAAAGACCGCGACGCGCGCTTTCGCAACGCCGACGAGGTGATCGGCTTCCTTGCGCGCAAGTTCTACCAGGAACCCGCCAGCGCGGACAAAACCCAGCCGCTGAACTAAAAAAGTCTTACGTCGCCCCCGCGAAGGCGGGGGCCCCGTTTCTGCATCACTCAGACGCTAGGGCAGCTTCTTCCAGATCTCGCGCAGCTGGTCGGGCAGGTCCTTGGGGGAAAAGGGCTTGGAGATGGTGCCGGCGGCGCCCATCTTGGACAGCTCGTCCAGGTCGCGCTGCGCCGCCTTGGCGGTGATGAACACCACCGGCAGGTCGCGCGTCTCGGGCCGCAGCTTCATCTGGCGGAACACCGCCGGGCCGTCCATCTTGGGCATCATCCAGTCGAGCATCACGAGGTCGGGCTGGAAGCTGGTCATGGCCTCGATCGCCAGGGTGGGGTCGCCCACCACCTCGACGGTCATCTTGCCGACCCGCTCGAGCGACATGCGCACGATGCGCTGGATGTCCTCGTCGTCCTCGACGTAGCAGATGCGGTTCAGCGGGCGCTCGGGCATTTCGTCTCCGGTGGGTTTGTGCTCAGGGTTGCTGCAGCTCGAACCAGAAGGTGGTGCCGCCGCCGGGGCGATCCTCGAAGCCGATGCGCCCGCGCATCATCTCGATCAGGCGCTTGCAGATCGCGAGGCCCAGGCCGGTGCCGCCCTTCTGGCGCGAGGCCGTGGAGTCGGCCTGCGCGAAGCGGCTGAAAATGCGGCCGCGGAAGGCCTCGGGGATGCCCGGGCCGCGGTCCTGCACCTCGACGCGCACGCGCGGCCCGTTCTGCTCAAGGCGGATCTCGACCGCGCCGTTCTCGGGGGAGAACTTGGCCGCGTTGGACAGCAGGTTGGTCATCACCTGGAGCAGGCGCTTGCGGTCGGCGAGCACGCTCGCGCCGGGCAGCGACGCGGCGAGCTCGAAGCGCACGCCGAAGCGCTCGCCGAAGGCCTTGTTGAGCACCATTGCCTCGCGCACCACCTCGTCCAGGGCGAGCGGCTCGG
>CBDDSA010000283.1:0-6438 GCA_965233185.1 uncultured bacterium | reverse complement strand
CGCGCCGGGCACCGCCATGCTGCCGACTTCCGCCGCGCGCTGGATGACCAGGGCATCCAGCGGCGCGCTGAGCCGGGTATTCGACCACAGCGCATCGGCGTAGCGTGCGTCCTCGGCCACGGCCTGGCCTTCGGCGCGGCGCGCGGCGAGCTGCGCCGCCGCGTTGTCCACCGCGGCCTCGGCCGAGCGCAGGCCGAGCGCCGAGGCCTCGTACGCCGATTGCGAGATGAAGGCCGAGCGGTGCAGGTCGGCGTCGCGCCGGTGCCGGCTGCGCGCGAGCTCGAGATCGGCGCGCGCCTTCGCCAGGCTGGCCGCGGCCGCGGCCACGTTGCTGTCGTTGGAGCGGCGCGCGGCCGCGGCGGCGGCGCGCTTGGCGGCGAGTTCGCGGTCGTCCAGCACCGCGAGCAGCTGCCCGCGCTTGACGAGGTCGCCGTGGTCGGCATGCAGCGAGACCACCTGCGCCGAGACCCGCGCGCTCACGGTCACCGGCACGCGCGCCTGCACCGTGCCCGGCCCGGACACCACCCGCTCGACTTCGCCCTGCGACACCGTGAGCGGCGCCGCCGGCTCCGGGCGCGCAAGGCGCCAGGCGGCGAGCGCCATGCCGAGCGCCAGCAGCGCGACGATGATCCAGCGCCAGAGCGGCCGGGGGAACGCCAGTTGCATGCTTGTCAGCATGACCATACGGCGTGCTTTCGGGTTGACCGAGATCAAACCGGGCGCGCGGCCAGCCCGTAATGTGGTTGCATGAGCGATGCCCATCTCTTCAGCGTCGAGCTCGAGCAGCAGGAAGGCTTCGAGTTCCGCGTGCGCTTCGACTGGCCGGACGTGCCAGAGCTGCTCCTGGACGAACCCGAGCCCCTCGGCAGGCGCGCCGGGCCGAATGCCGCGCGCCTGGTGGCCGCGGCGGTGGCCAACTGCCTGTCGGCGAGCCTAGTGTTCTGCCTGCGCAGCAAGTTCAGGCAGGATCCCGGCCCGGTGCGCGCGATGGCCACCGGGCGCCTGGAACGCAACGACCAGGGGCGCTACCGCATCGCCGGCATCGACGTGGTGCTGTCCATATCCGAGAATTTCGGCGACATGCCCCACCAGGAGCGCTGCCTGGAGCAGTTCGAGGATTTCTGCATCGTCACGCAAAGCATCCGCGCCGGCATCCCGGTGAGCGTGAGCGTGGTCGACGCGGAAGGCAAGGTGGCCGATGCTGTCGCTTGAGGACTGCATCGCGCTGTGCGGGCTGTCGGAGGACGAGGTGCTCGCGATCGCCGAGCACGAGCACATCCCGGAGATCGCGGCGGCCGAGCTCGGCAACTACCTGACCCAGACTCCCGAAGGCGAGAGGCGCATCAAGTCGATCATCCGCGACGATATCGAGCACGCCCGGCGCTGCGGCAACCGCCACCACGAGCTCGCGCTGAAGCTGCTGCTGCGCGATTTCGTGCTGCAGCATCCGCGCTGCGAGGAGCGGCATCGCGCGCGGCTGGGGGCCGCCTGATGGACGCGCAATCCGTGCAGGCGCGCATCGAGCACGAGACCGCGCTGCTGCGCAGCCTGCATCCCCGGGTCACGGCTTGCCTCGCTGCCCTGGTCAGGTGGAAGGACGGCGAGGCGACGCGCTATTCTCTGCACCTCGACATCCGCATGCCGCAGCGCCAGACGCTGGTGAGCGGCGCGGCGCGCGACAGCGTTGAGGCGGCAATCGAAGCCGCAATCGAGCAAGCAAAGGAGCAACTGAAGCCATGAATGCCTATCGAAAAATCCTGGTCGCCGTGGACGGCAGCCCGGCCGCCGGCAAGGGGTTGCGCGAGGCGGTGCGCCTGGCGAAGTCGGAGGAAGCCGAGCTGTGCGTGTTCCACGTGGTGAACGAGTTCTATGCGTTTGCCATGCCCGAAGGGGGCGCCGCCATGGCCGACCTCGTGCCCACATTGCGCGAGGGCGGCAGGCGCATCCTCGCGAAGGCCCAGGCCGAGGCGCAGAAGCAGGGCCTCAAGGCGAAAGGCGTGCTGCGCGAGACGGTCGGCGGTGCCGCCGCGGACGCCATCGTGAAAGAGGCGAAAAAGCAGCGCGCCGACCTCATCGTGCTGGGCACGCACGGCCGGCGCGGCGTGCGCCGCATGGTGCTGGGGAGCGATGCCGAGCAGGTGGTGAGGACGGCTTCAGTGCCCGTGCTGCTGGTCCGCGGCTAGGGGCAGGTCGCGCTCGATCGAGTTCCATACCGGACCCCGCCCGAGCCGCACGAAGAACCGCGACAGGAACTGCTGCTGGCCGGGCGGCAGATCGGCTTCGAGGGGCAGCTCGCTCGTGCCCGAGCGCGCGATATCCTCCGGGCGGTAGCCCAGGAGCGCGAGCAGGCTCGGAAAAACGTTGAACTGACTCGCGCGGTTGCGGTTTTGTTGCGCCGCCCGGGCCATCGATGCCCGTACGGGCGCGATCCCGGTGAGGACCACCAGCGGGACCATCCCTTCCACTGCGGGCGCTTTGCCGGTGCTGCAGTGCGTCCGCAGCCCGGGCTTGCCGTCCTCGTTCAGGTACTGGCCGTGGTCGGCCATGTACAGCAGGACGGCATCGGACAGGTCGAGGCCGGCGAGCAGGGTGTCGAAGAAGCCGCCGACGTTCCACGCCAGGGCGTTGAGATAGGAGTTGCGCATCCGGATGCGCGTGTCCGGGTCCTCGTTCTGCGGCCAGGCGACGTTTTTCGGATCGATCTCGTTGCCGAAGTAGGTGCGCTTGAGCGCCGGCTGGAAGGGCGCGCGCTCGCGCGGGTACTTTCCCTCGTAGGGAAAGTGCGCACCCATCTTGTTGACGTATACGAAGGTGGGTCGCGCGCCGCGCTCGACCATGCTTCTCAGCTTGCGGGCGATCTGGATATCCCGGTCCATCGGCCGGGTGTCCGTAGGCAGCTGGATATGCTCGTCGATGTCGGCCAGCTCTTCGACGCTCATCAGGTTCATCAATCCGCCGCCGTGCCGCTGGCCGTCGACATACACGGTGCGATAGCCGGCCTTTTTCGCGTAGCGCCAGATCGACGGGTTGCGGCGCAGGTCGTCCAGGTGGCTGTGCCGCGAGATGCCGTAGCGAAACCCGGCATTGCTGGCGCTCGAGCAGGTGGCGATCGAGGACATGATGCCGAAGTTCGCCATCACCGCGCGATGCGCCAGCAGCCCGGAATAGGCGCCGCCCGGGCGGTTGATGTCGAGGAGGTCGCCGCGCACGCTCTCGTCCATGATCACGATGACGGTGCGCGCGCGCGCCCCGTCCGCGGTGGCGATCGCGACCTCCCTCCGCTCGGGGTCGGGGCCGGAAAGCAGCTTCTCCAGGCCGAGCACCAGGGCGAACGCCTGGCTGGTGAACTGGATCGGCAGCCCGTCGGTGCCGTGCCCGCCGCGCACGTAAAGCACGCTCGCGGTGGCGGCGAGCGGCACGCACGGCAGCAGCAACGCCGCGGCAAGCCACTTGCGGCTCGACGCCCGGCGGTCATGCCAGAACGGCGGCATGTTGAGCGCCACGACGCCGATCACGCAGATCAGCATCGCCAGGAGCAGCGGACCCGCGTAGGCACCGAGCACATTGTCGGCGAACGCGAGCAGCCCGAGGAGCTGCTCGGCATCGGCAAGGCGCAGGTAGCTGCTCGTGATGAGCGAATAGGACTGCGCGACGAGCGTGCACAGTGCAAACACCGCGCTCCAGAAGTAGCGCGACGCGCGGTACGGCGAGAAGGCCACGCAGAACAATGCCGCGGCCGACAAGCCCCAAAGGGCGAGATACGCGCCCGCCTGCGCGGGCGCACCCAAAGCCTGCAGCCGCTGCCAGGCGCCGCCGTTGGACGCCGCGATAAACACCGCCAGCAGCAGGAGTTTCAGGCCCAGCGTCCACGCGCTCGCGTCTATGTTTTGACGGAATGAAACGCGGCGCCAGCCCATCGGGTGAACGTAGTGCCGCGTGTTTTCGGACGCACCTGTGCGAATGTAGGTCGGTTGGAGCCGCGGTCCGGGTGGCGCAGGGCGGCCGCGCCATCGGGGCTAGGGGCCCTTCGGGAGATTGACCAGGATCAAACCCGGGCGATTCGGATGCTCCAACATCCGGAACGAAGGAGAGCGCCCATGACCTACAAGACCATTCTGGTTCATCTCGACGAAACCGCGCGCCGCGCCGAGCGGCTGCAGCTCGCCGCCGCGCTGGCGGCCCGGTTCGATGCGCACCTCGTCGCGCTGTTCGCGCTCGGGGCGGCGCGCATACCTTCCTATGCGCTCGCCGAGGCGGGCCCGGTGATCCGCGACATCGAGGAGCGCCGCCGCGGCCAGGCGGCGCGCGCCGCCGAGGAGGAGTTCCGCAAGGCCGAGCGGCGCGCCGGCGGCAAGTCCGAGTGGCGGGTGTCCGGAGACGACGCGTCGGCGGCGGTGCGCCTGAGCGCACGCTACGCCGACGTCGTGGTGCTGGGTCAACCGCAGCCCGATGAAGCGCTGGCGCGCGGCTTCGCCGAGGAGGTGATCCTGTCCGCGGGGCGGCCGGTGCTGCTCGTGCCGTATGCCGGGCGCTTCGCCGACGCCGGCCGGCGCGTGCTGATCGCGTGGAACGCGAGCCGCGAGGCGGCGCGCGCGGTCACCGACGCGCTGCCGCTGCTGGTCCAGGCGCAAAGCGTCGAGGTGGTGGCATTCGGCTCCGGGGGCGACCACGGCGCGCTGCCCGGCGCCGATCTTGCGCTGTACCTTGCGCGCCACGGCGTGAAAGCCGCTGCGGCACGCCAGGACACGCCCGGCGTGGATATCGGCAGCCAGATCCTGTCGCGCGCCGCCGACGTCAACGCCGACCTCATCGTCATGGGGGCCTACGGCCACTCGCGCATGCGCGAGCTCGCGCTGGGCGGGGCCACCCGCAGCATGCTCGACGCGATGACCGTGCCCGTGCTCATGGCACACTAGTCCTCGAAGCGATGACCTTGCTCGGCAAACCTGCGGAACCCGACGCGCTGCGCGCCAGCGAAGAGCGCCTGCAGCTCGCCCTGCGCGCCGGGCGCAGCGGCGTGTGGGACTGGGACATGGGGCGCGACGTGGCCGAGGTGTCGCCGTCGTATCGCGAGCTGTTCGGCCTGCCGCCCGGCACGCCGGTGACCTACGAGGTGTGGCTCAACGCGGTGCATCCGCAGGACCGGGAGCGCTGCCGCGCCTACGGCGAGGCGTTGTTCGCCGGCCGCGAGACCGACTGGCGGCTCGAGTTTCGCGTCGTTACGCCGCACATGGGGGTCCGCTGGCACCGCGCCATCGGCCAGGTATTCCGCGACGCTCAGGGCAGGCCGACGCGCTTTCTCGGGGTGAGCAGCGATGTCACCGAGGAGCAGCGCGCCCTCGCCGCGCTGCGCGAGAGCGAGGAGCGCTTCCGCGCCATGGCCGACGGCATGCCGCTCATCATTTGGGTGCACGACGCGCAGGGAGCTCAGCAATTCGTCAACCGCACGTTCCTGGAATACTTCGGCGTGGCCGGCGCGGAGATGAAGGGCGAGCGCTGGCAGGTGCTCATGCATCCGGACGATGCGCCCGCCTATGCCGCCGAGTTCCTCGCTTGCACGCGCGAGCGCCGAGCGTTTCATGCCGAAGTGCGCGTGCGCAACGCCGCCGGCGAATGGCGCACCATCGAATCCTGGGGCCGGCCGCGCTTCGCCGGCACCGGCGAGTTCCTCGGGATGGTGGGTACCAGCGCCGACGTCACCGAGCGCCGGCGCATGGAGCACTCGCTGCGCGAGGCCGACCGGCGCAAGGACGAGTTCCTGGCCATGCTGGGCCACGAGCTGCGCAATCCGCTCGCCGCCATCGCTGCCGCGATGGAGGTGTTCCGCGCCAGCTGCCGGCGGATCCGGCCCTACAGGAGGTGCGCGCCTCCACCGAGCGCCAGACGGCGATCCTGCGGCGGCTGGTGGACGATCTTCTCGACAGCGCGCGCATCTCGACCGGCAAGATCGGCCTGCAGCGCAAGCCCGTGGCGATGCAGGACGTGCTGCATGCCGCGCTCGACACGAGCCGTCCGTATATCAGCGCGCGCGCCCACCAGCTTGCCGTCGAGCAGGTCGGCGAGCCGCTCGTGGTGGACGCGGACGAGCTGCGGCTGGTGCAAGTCATCGCAAACCTGCTCAACAACGCGGCCCGGTACACCCCCGAGGCGGGGCGCATCGAAGTGGCGCTCGAGCGCTCGGGCGACGAGGCCCTGGTGCGCGTGCGCGACAACGGCATCGGCATCACGCCGAGCATGCTGCCCAACGTGTTCGATCTTTTTGTGCAGGGCGAGCAGCCTGCGTCGAAACCCAACCGCGGCCTGGGCCTGGGCCTCACGCTGGTGAAGCGCCTGGTGGAGCTGCACGGCGGCAGCGTCGAGGCGCGAAGCGGCGGCCTCGGCAAGGGAAGCGAGTTCGTGGTGCGCCTGCCGCTGCTCGAGCCGGGCGCGCGGCGCAGG
>CBDDSA010000282.1:0-4983 GCA_965233185.1 uncultured bacterium | reverse complement strand
TGCACCGCAAGGTAGTTCCTGAATACGTACTTGGGATTGGCGCGATGCATGCGTGCCGCGCGGTCCGGCTCGCGCCGCGCGCGCTCGGCATAGCGCTCGAGCCAGGCCGCCAGGCCGGGAGGCGGCTCGCCGTAGAAAGCGCTTTGCAGCGCATCGAGGGTGGGCGGGGTCGTTGCGAGATGGCGGAAGAAAAGCGTGAAATCGGTTTCGCGTTGCGACAGCACCTCGAACAGCTCGCGGCTGAGCGCGTCGTCGCCCGGCTGGTCGAGCGCGGCGAGGCCGAGCTTGTGCGCGAGCGCGCGCGGCCAGGCCTGGTTGAACGTATCGGCGTACAGCGTGAGCCCTTTTTCGAGCGCTTCCTTGTCGATCAGCGGCAGCAGCGCTTCGGCGAGGCGCGCGAGGTTCCATTGCGCAATATGGGGCTGGTTGCCGTAGGTATAGCGGCGGCTGTGGGCGTCGGTGGTGTTCGGCGTCCACATCGGGTCGTAGCCTTCCAGCCACCCATACGGCCCGTAGTCGATGGTGAGGCCGAGGATGGACAGGTTGTCGGTGTTCATTACGCCATGCACGAAGCCCAGCCGCATCCAGTCGACCATGAGCAGCGCCGTGCGCCGGCACACCTCGTGATACCAGCTCGCATAGCCGTGTCCCGCAAAGTGGTGGCGGATCACGTAATCGGCCAGGGTTCGCAGCAAGTCCTGCTCATCACGCTGATTGAGTATCTCGAAATTCCCAAAACGCACGAACGAAGGCGCCACCCGGCACACGATGGCGCCCGGCTCCGGCGCCGGATGGCCGTCGTAGAACATGTCGCGGATCACTGCTTCGCCCGTGCCCACGAGGCTGAGCGCGCGCGTGGTGGGCACGCCGAGGAAGTGCATCGCCTCGCTGCAGGCGAACTCGCGCAGCGAGGAGCGCAGCACCGCGCGGCCGTCGGCGGTGCGCGAGTAGGGCGTGCGTCCCGCGCCCTTCAGCTGCAGCTCCTGGCGCGTGCCGTCGGCGGCGATCACTTCGCCCAGCGTGATGGCGCGCCCGTCGCCGAGCTGCCCGGCCCACTGGCCGAACTGGTGCCCGCCGTAGCGCGCGGCGTACGGCTGCATGCCGTCGAGGATGCGGTTGCCCGCCAGCACGCGCGCATCGAAGGCGTCTCTTGAGATTCCGAGAAAATCCGCAAGCGGCTGCGACCAGGCGAGCACCTCCGGCGCGCGCACCGGAGTGGGCTGCACGCGCGTATAGCAGGCGTTCGCCACCTGCCGCGGTACGTTGGTGGAGACGGGGTCTGCGGGCAGCTCGTCGACGAAGGTGCTTTCGAAGCGCACCCCGGCGATTATCGCAAGTCCCGTGCCGCGCCGCTCATCCCTTCTTCAGCCCGGCGAGCCGCACCGCCTCGCGCGAGCGCTCGTATTCCTCGCGGATGAACTCGCCGAAGCCGCGCGCCGTCATGAGCTCGGGGGCGGCCGGCTCGATGCCCAGCTCGCCCATCCGGGCCAGCGTCTTCGGCGCTTTCATGGCAGCGGCGAGCGCCGCCTCCAGGCGCTTCAGCACCTCGGCCGGCGTCCCGGCGGGGGCGAGGATGCCGATGTAGCTCGCGGCGGTGAAGCCGGGCACGCTCTCGGCGATGGTCGGCACGTCGGAGGCCTGCGCGACGCGCTTGGCCGAGGCGATGCCGACGAAGCGCGCCTTGCCGCTGCGATGGTGCGGCAGCGCGCTGGAGAATTCGGTCATTGCCGCCTGGATGGTGCCGGCGATGAGGTCCGGGAGCAGCGCGCCGCCGCTCTTGTAGGGCACGTGCAGCAGCTTGGCGCCGGTCTGCGCGTTGAAGCGCTCGAGCGTAAGGTGCGTCGCGCTGCCCACGCCGGAGGTGCCCACGCCGATCTGCTGCTTCTTGGAAAGCGCGATCAGCTCCTGCAGGGTGCTCGCCGGCAGCGCGGCGTTCACGATGAGCGAGTGGGGCGCGAGGCTGGTGAGCCCGACCGGGGTGAAGTCCTTGAGCGGGTCGTAGCTCAGCTTCTCGTGGATCAACGGGTTCACGGTGAGCGGGCCGTTGGAGCCGCTGAGCAGCGTGTAGCCGTCGGGCGCGGCGCGCGCCACTTCGCCGGCGCCGACGCCGCCGCCGGCGCCGCCGCGGTTCTCCACCACCATCGGCTGGCCGAGCGCCTGCGACATGCCGTCGGCCACCAGCCGGCCGACGATGTCGGCATTGCCGCCGGGCGCAAACGGCACGATCAGGCGCACGGCGCGCTCGGGATAGGCAGCGAGGGCGCCGCGCGGCAGGATGCCCAGCGCGGCAAGCGAGCCCGCGGCCTTCAGCACAATGCGTCGAGAGATCTTCATGAATCCTCCTCGGACTATTTGATATGATGAATTTTCCTTTGGCAACATGAAGATCGCGCGCGTCGCGTTTATCGGCTTCGGCGAGGCCGGGCAGACCATCAGCCGCGGCCTGCTCGCGGCGCAGGCGGCCACCGTGCGGGCCTACGACATCCTTCCCGCGGCCCTCGACAGCGCGCGAGCTTTGGGCGTGGAGGTGGCGCAAAGCCATGCCGATGCAGTGCGCGATTCGGACATCGTGTTCTGCGCGGTGACCGCGAGCTCGAGCCTGCAGGCCGCCGCGTCGTGCCTGCCTGCGCTGCGCGAGGGCCAGCTGTTCCTCGACATCAACTCGGTGTCGCCGCAGAGCAAGATCGAGACCGCCGCGCGCATCGCGCCCACCGGCGCGCTTTACGTCGACGTGGCGGTAATGGCGCCGGTGGCGCCTTACCTGCACCAGGTGCCCTGCCTCATCGGCGGACCCGGCGCCGCGGCGCTGCTGCCGCGCGCCCAGGCCATGGGCATGAAGATGGACCTGGTGTCGCCCGAGGTCGGCCAGGCGTCGGCGATCAAGATGTTCCGCTCCATCATGATCAAGGGCCTCGAGGCGCTGGTGCTCGAGTCGATGCTGGCGGCGAGCGAATACCGGGTCGAGGAGCGCGTGCTCGCGTCGCTCAAAGAAACCTACCCGACGCTCGATTGGGAAAAGCTCGCGGGCTACATGCTCGAGCGGGTGGTGAGCCACGGCAAGCGCCGCGCCGCCGAAATGCGCGAGGTGGCCGCAACGCTGCAGGGCATCGGCATCGAGCCGCTCATGGCCTCGGCCACCGCCGCGCGCCAGCAATGGCTCGCCGACCTCGGCGTGAAGGAGCAGCTCGCCGGGCGCAAGACCGAGAGCCGCGCCGAGCTGGTGCAGGCCATCCGCAAGGCGCTCGCCGCCAGGAGATCCACATGAACCAGCCCCGGGAAAAAGCCCTGCAGCTGAAAAGAAAGGGCGGCGAGCTGATCGCCGAGTTCCTGGTGCAGGAGGACATCCCCTTTGTGTTCGGCATCTGCGGCCACGGCAACGTCGGCCTGCTCGATCCCCTCTACCAGGTGCGCGACAAGGTGCGGCTCATCTCGCCGCGCCACGAGCAGACCGCCGCCCACATGGCCGACGGCTATTTCCGCGTCAGGCACAAGCCGGTGGCGACGCTCACCTCGACCGGACCGGGCTCGGCGAACCTCATCATGGCGCTGGCGGTGGCGCAGACCGATTCGTCGGCGCTGCTCGCCATTACCGCCAACGTGCCGACCTCGCAATTCAATCGCGGCCCGTTCCAGGAGCTGAACCGCCACAACCAGGCGGATTTTCCCAGTGTGATCCGCCCGGTGGTGAAGCGGAGCTTCCAGCCCTCGCGCGTCGACATGCTGCCGCTCGCGCTGCGCCAGGCCCTCACCACGGCGACCAGCGGGCGCCCCGGGCCGGTGAACCTGGACGTGCCGTTCAACGTGTTCCAGGAAGAGGCGGAGGCATCGCTCGAGCCGGCGGCGGAGCGCTTCGGCGAGCGGCGCAGCGGCGCCTCGGCAGAAGACGTGCGGAAGGCCGCCGAGCTGCTCGCCGCGGCGCGCCGCCCGGTGATCTTCATCGGCCACGGCTGCACGCTGTCCGAGGCCGGCCGGGAGCTCACGGAATTCGTGCGCAGGCACGGCGTGCCGGTGATCAGCTCGCCCAACGGCATGGGATGCCTCGACATGCGCGATCCGCTGTCGCTCGGCTTCATCGGCCGCAACGGCGCCTATCCCGCGAACCAGGCGGGCCGGCACACCGATCTGGTCATCGCCATCGGCGCGCGCTTCGACGACCGCTCGGCCTCCTCGTGGATGCCGGGCTACTCGTGGAATTTCCCGGCCGCGAAGCTGGTGCACGTCGATGTGGACCACGCCGAGATCGGCCGCAACTACGCGCCCGACCTGGGCATCCTGGCCGACGCGCGGACTTTCCTTCGGCAGTTACTTCAACAAAAAATCGAACTGCAGAACTTCGGGGCCTGGCATGCCGAAATCGCCGCATGGCGCAAGGAATGGGAAGCGTACGTCCGGCCGGGCTTCGAGACCCACGCCTCGCCCATCCGCCCCGAGCGCATCATCGCCGACTGCCGCGCGGTGCTGCCCGACGAGGCCATCATTTCCCTCGACTCGGGCATCCATCACAACTGGTTCATGCAGTTCTGGGAGGCGCGCCGGCCGCAGACCATGCTGAACACCTGGGGCTACTCCGGCATGGGCTTCGGGCCGAGCGCGATCCTCGGCGCCAAGCTCGCCGCGCCGGATCGTCCGTGCGTGTCGATCTGCGGCGACGGCGGCTTCACCATGGTGTCGCACGTGCTGTGCACCGCGGTGGAGTACGACATCCCGGCGGTGTGGGTGGTGTGGAACAACTTTGCCTGGGCGGCGATTCGCGATTTGCAGTACGCCTACTTCCAGGGCCGCGAGCACGGCACGGCCTTCTATCACGGCCCCGAGCGCAAGCCCTACAACCCGGATTTCGCCGCCTGGGCGCGCGCCGCCGGCGTGGAAGGATTGACGGTCACCCAGTCGCAGGATTTCAAGGGCGCGCTCGAGCACGCGGTAAAGCTCGGCAAGCCCTGCCTGATCGACGTGCACGTCGACGCGGACATCCGGCCGCCGGGC
>CBDDSA010000281.1:0-13127 GCA_965233185.1 uncultured bacterium | reverse complement strand
TCGGTGTACTCGGCGAGGTGCTCCAGCGGCACGGCGCAATCCTCGATGAAGGACACCGGCTTGCCGTCGCCCTTCATCGACATCATGATGTTGAGGCCGGCCTTGCGCACTTCCCACAGGTCGCGCTGCTGTCGCGGATCGGTGATCTCGACCACGCTGCCGGGCAAGCCGAGGTCCGCCATGAGCGCCACCAGGTCTTTCAGCTTGCCCGCCTGGCTGTCTTCGCCAGAGAACTCCACCAGCAGGATGGCGTCGGGCTCGCCGCGAATGAATGCCTCGACGGTCGGGCGGAACGCGCCGATGTCGCGCGCGAGGCCGATCATCGTGCGGTCGACCAGCTCCACCGCCGAGGGGCCCAGCCTGACGATGTGCCGGGTGAGGTCCATGGCGGTGTAGAACCTGGGGAAATGGCATACGCCGAGGGCGCGCCGCGGCGGGATGCGCGCGAGCTTCAGGTGCAGGCGCTCGGAATAGGCCAGGGTCCCCTCCGACCCCACCAGCAGGTGCGCGGCGTTGGCGTGGGGCGGGCCCAGATGGTCCAGGTTGTAGCCCGCCACCTTGCGCAGCAGCTTCGGAAAGCGCGCCTCGATCTCGTCCTTCTCGCGCGCGTAAAGCGCCCTGAGCTTTTCGACGAACGCGGCATAGCCCGCGTTCGGAGAGACTTCGTCGAGAGGCCCGAAGCGCCAGCGCTCTCCCTGCGCGGTGACCGCCTCGATGGCCAGCACGTTGTGCACCATGTTGCCGTAGGCGATGGAGCGCGAGCCGCAGGAGTTGTTGCCCGCCATGCCGCCCAGCGTCGCCTGCGCGCTGGTCGATACGTCTACCGGGAACCAGAGCCCGTGCGGCCGCAGCCGCGCGTTCAGGCCATCCAGCACCACCCCCGGCTGCACGACGGCGCTGCCCGGACCGATCTCGACGATCCTGTTCAGGTACTTGGTATGGTCGATGATCAGCGCCTCGCCCACCGCCTGGCCGCACTGCGAGCTGCCCGCGCCGCGCGGCAGGATCGGTATCCCTTCGTCAGAGGCGATGGCCAAAGCACCCCGCGCCGCTTCCTCGGTCCTGGGCACCACGATGCCGATGGGCTGCAGCTGGTAGATCGAAGCGTCGGTCGAGTAGCGGCCGCGGCTTGCTGCATCGAACAAGACTTCGGCGTCGAGCGCCTTCGCCAGTCGCGAGGCCAGGCCCGACCGGGAAGCCTTGGCGAAGCGAACCGGCGAGGAAGGCGCGTTCATGGGGCGAAGTAGAATACCGCAATGACCCGACGCGCCGGCCGCCACTTCCTGCAGATACCGGGCCCGACCAATGTGCCGGACCGGGTGCTGCGCGCGATCGATCTGCCGACGATGGACCATCGCGGTCCGCAGTTCGCCGACCTCGGCAAACGCGTGCTCGCCGGCATGAAGCGCGTGTTCAAGAGCACCCGGAGCGAAGTGGTGATCTTTCCCGCCTCGGGCACCGGCGCGTGGGAAGCCGCGCTGGTGAATTCGCTTTCCTCGGGCGAGCGGGTGCTCATGGCCGAGACCGGCCACTTCGCCACGCTGTGGCAGAAGCTCGCCGCGCGCCTGGGCCTGGAGGTGGAGTTCCTGCCGGGCGACTGGCGCCACGGCGCCGACCCGGACGCCATCGAGAAGCGCCTGCGCGCCGACAAGGACCAGCGCCTGAAGGCGGTGTGCGTAGTCCACAACGAAACCTCCACCGGCGTGGTTTCGCGCATCGCGGAGGTGAGGAAGGCCATCGATGCGGCCGGCCACCCCGCGCTATTCATGGTGGACACCATCTCGTCGCTCGCTTCGCTCGATTACCGGCACGACGAGTGGGGCGTGGACGTCACCGTGGCGGGCTCGCAGAAGGGCCTGATGCTTCCTCCCGGGCTGTCGTTCAATTGCATCTCGCCCAAGGCGCTCGCCGCGTCGAAAGGCGCGCGCTTGCCGCGCAGCTACTGGGCCTGGGACGAGATGCTGGCGCACGGCCAGGGCGGCTACTTTCCGTACACGCCGGCGACCAACCTGCTCTACGGGCTGCGCGAGGCGCTCGCCATGCTGCTCGACGAGGAGGGTCTGGACGCGGTGTTCGCCCGGCACCAGCGCCACGGCGAAGCCACCCGGCGCGCGGTGCGCGCCTGGGGACTGGAAGTGCTGGCACTGGATCCGCGCGAGTATTCCGGCTCGCTCACGGCCGTCGTCACGCCCGCGGGGCACGATGCCGACCGGGTGCGCAAGACCATTCTCGAGGCCTTCGACATGTCGCTCGGTACCGGACTGGGCAAGCTTTCCGGCAAGGTGTTCCGCATCGGCCACCTGGGCGACATCAACGACCTCACGCTGATGGGCACGCTCGCCGGCGTGGAGATGGGGCTCGCGCTCGCGGGCGTCCCGGTGCGCAAGGAAGGCGTGCGCGCCGCCGCCGATTACCTGGAGGAATGCGCGCGCACCCCGGCGCGCAAAGTCGCCTAGCCATTCAAAGGAGGAGCACATGAAATTGCGTTTCATCGCTGCAGCCGCCGCGCTTGCGGCCCTCGCCGGCCCGCTCGCCGCCCAGACCGAGATCAAGTTCGGCCACGTCGGCGAGCCAGGGTCGCTGTTCGCCGCCTCGGCCGAGGAGTTCGCCAAGCGCGCCAACGCCAAGCTGGGCGGCAAGGCCAAGGTCGTGGTCTACGGCTCGAGCCAGCTCGGCGGCGACAAGGAGCTCCTGCAAAAGCTCAAGCTGGGCACGGTCGACATCGCGCTGCCCTCGACGGTGATGTCGTCGGAGGCGGACCTGTTCGGCGTGTTCGAGATGCCTTACCTGGTCAAGGACCGCGAGCACATGAAGAAGATCGAGAAGGAGGTCTTCTGGAAGACGCTCGCGCCCGCCGCCGAGAAGCGCGGGCTGAAGGTGATCGCGGTATGGGAGAACGGCTACCGCCACATCACCAACTCCAAGCGCCCGATCAACAGCCCGAAGGACCTGCAGGGCATCAAGCTGCGCGTGCCGGAAGGCAAGTGGCGGGTGAAGATGTTCCAGGCCTACGGCGCCAACCCCTCGCCGATGAAGTTCTCGGAGGTGTTCACCGCGCTGCAGACCGGCGTGATGGACGGCCAGGAGAACCCCTTCACCCAGATCTACAGCGCCAAGTTCCAGGAAGTGCAGAAGTTCCTTTCCCTTACCGGCCATGTCTACACGCCGGCGTACGCCACGGTCGGCGTCAAGAAGTGGGCGAGCCTGCCCGCCGAGGTGCGCAAGACCCTCGAGAGCGTGGCGAAGGACACGCAGGGCTTCGTCTACCAGACGGCGGCAAAGGCCGAGAAAGACCTGCTGTCCAAGCTGAAAAGCGGCGGCATGCAGGTCAACACGCCGGACAAGAACGCCTTCATCGCGGCTTCCAAGCCGGTATACCAGGAGTTCGCCAAGGAAGTGAAAGGCGCGAAGCAGGTGATCGATCGCGCCATCGCGCTCGGCAAGTAGCCGCGCGCGGATGCTGGCTGCCTTTCGCAGGCGCTACGAGCGCCTGCTGGAGTGGATCGTCATCGTCCTGATGGCCGCGCTCGCCGTCGAAGTGACGGTGGGCGTGGCGTTCCGCTATTTCGGCTATTCGCTGGTGTGGTATGACGAGGTCGCCTCCATCGGCCTCGCCTGGGTGACCTATTACGGCGCCGCGCTCGCGGCGCTGAAGCGCGCGCACATCGGCGTGCCGGAGCTGATGCGCATGCTGCCCCCGGGCGCGCGCCTGCCGCTCGCGCTGCTGGCCGAGGCCTGCGTGCTGGCGTTCTTCGTGCTGCTCGCCTGGGTGGGCTATGCGGTGCTCGAGGTGCTCGCCTACGACACGCTGGTCTCGCTGCCCGGGGTCTCGGTGGCCTATGCGCAGTCGGTCATTCCGCTCGGCGCGCTGCTGTTCGTGCTCGCCGAGCTGCTGGTGCTGCCCGAAGTGCTGCGCGAGGCACGCGCCCCATGACCGGCTTCCTCGTGTTCCTCTGCGTGGTCGCCCTGGCCCTGATCAACGTGCCGATCGCGGTGGCGCTGGGCATCGCGGCAGTCGTTGCCATGCTGGTCACGCAGGGCGCCGCGTTCCTGCCGAACGTCCCGATCACCCTGTTCCAGGGCGCAACCAGCTTCCCGCTGATTGCGATACCGCTGTTCATCCTGGCCGGCGCCATCATGAACACCTCGGGCATCTCGCGCCGGCTGATCGAGTTTACCGCGGCGCTGCTGGGCTCGATGCGCGGGGCCCTGGCGCAGGTGAACGTGATGACCTCGATGTTCTTCGCGGAGATCTCGGGCTCGGCGGTTGCCGATGTCGCCGCCACCGGCTCGATCCTGATCCCGGCGATGAAAAAGCGCGGCTATCCCGCCGCGTTCTCTGCGGCTGTCACGTCTTCATCCGCCTCGCTCGCCATCATCATCCCGCCGTCGATTCCGATGATCCTCTACGCGGTCATGGCCGGGACGTCGGTGGTCCAGATGTTCGTGGCCGGGATCGTGCCAGGCCTGATGGCGGGCTTCGGCATGATGGGCCTGTGCTACTGGTATGCCGTACGCTACAACTGGCCGGTCGAAGAAGCGTTCCAGCTGCGACGGCTGTGGCGCAGCTTCAAGGACGCCGCGTGGGCCCTCACCATGCCGCTCATCATCCTCGGCGGCATTTTCGGCGGGGTGGTAACCGCCACCGAAGGCGCGGCGCTCGCGGTGGTGGCCGCGCTGTTCATCGGGATGGTGATCTACCGCGAGCTCGACTGGACGCACCTGCGCGAGGCCATCATCGAAGGCGGCGTGCAGACCGGCGCGGTCATGCTGCTGGTCGCCGGCTCGGCGCTGCTCGGACTTTATCTTACGGAAGCGCAGCTGCCGCAACGCCTCGCGCAGCAAATGACGCAGCTCACGAGCAATCCCTGGTTCGTGCTGGCGCTGCTGAACGTCTTTTTCCTGTTCGTCGGCATGTTCCTGCATTCGGCGGCCGCCATCATCCTGGTCGTGCCGATCGTCATGCCGGTGGTCTCGGCGGTGGGCATCGACCCGGTGCATTTCGGCGTCATCGTGACGCTCAATCTGGCGATCGGGCAGCAGACCCCGCCGGTCGCGAGCGTGCTGATGATTACCTGCTCCATCGCCAAGGAGAACGTCTGGACCGTGACCAAGGCGAACGTGCCGTTCATCGGCGTGCTCCTCGCGGTGCTGCTGCTGGTCACCTACGTTCCGGCGACCACGCTGTCGCTGGTCAACCTGTTCTATCGGTGAGCGGTCCGCTCACAGGCGTCAAGGTGCTCGAGCTGGCGCAGATCATGGCCGGCCCGACCTGCGGCATGCTGCTCGCCGACCTGGGCGCCGACGTGATCAAGGTGGAGCGCCTGCCCGGCGGCGACGATACGCGCAGCTACAGCCGCCCGAGCGTGAACGGCGAGTCGGCCGCCTTCATGGCGATGAACCGGAACAAGCGCGGCATCGCGCTCAACCTCAAGATCCCGGCCGCGCGCGACGCGCTGAAGCGCATGGCGGCGCAGGCCGACGTGGTCACGGAGAACTACCGCAAGGGCGCGCTGGACAAGCTGGGCCTGGGCTACGAAGCGCTGAGGCCGCTGAACCCCGCGCTCATCTACTGCTCGATCTCGGGCTACGGTCGCACCGGGCCGTATGCGGACAAGGGCGGCTTCGACCTCATCGCGCAGGGCATGTCGGGCCTCATGTCGATTACCGGCGAGCCGGGCGGCGCACCGGTCAAGTCCGGCTCGCCGGTGTGCGACATCAATGCCGGCATCCTGGCGGCCCTGGGCATTGTCAGCGCCTACGTCCATCGCCTGAAGACCGGCGAAGGGCAGCGGGTGGACACTTCGCTTTACGAGGCAGGCATTCACCAGACCTTCTGGCATTCGGCGATCTTTTTTGCCACCGGCGCGGCGCCAGGGCCGAGCGGCTCGGCGCATATTCTCTCCGCGCCTTACCAGGCGTTCGCGGCTTCGGACGGCTGGCTGAACATCGGCGGCGCCAACCAGGCCAACTGGGAGCGCGTGGCGCGAGTGCTCGGCGCGCCGGAGTGGGTCGACGACCCGCGCTTTCGCAGCAACGCCGAGCGCATGGGCAACCTGCAGGCGCTCACCGAGCTGATGAATGCCCGCCTGAAGACACGAACCGTGCGCGAGTGGATCGCGGCGCTCGAAGCCGAAGGCGTGCCCTGCGGTCCCATCCATACCATTGCGCAGATGGCCGCCGATCCGCAGACCTTGGCGCGCGGCATGGTGGTGGTGCTGCAGCATCCTGTCGCCGGCACGACCCGCGCGCTCGGCGCACCGGTCAAGCTGTCCGCCAGCCCCGGCGCCGTGACCCGTCCCGCGCCGCTTCTGGGCCAGCACACGCGCGAGGTGCTGGCCGAGTACGGCTTCGGGGCCGCGGAGATCGACGCGCTGTACGCCGGCAACGCGGCGGCTTAGACTGGCCGGGCATGGGCACCCTGCTCGAAGTCAAGAACCTGCGTACCACCTTCAAGACCGCCGGCGGCATGGTGCGCGCCGTCGACGGCGTGTCGTGGGATGTCGAGCCGGGCGAAACCGTCGCGCTCGTGGGCGAGTCCGGTTGCGGCAAATCGGTCTCGGCGCTGAGCATCATGCGGCTGGTCTCCGAGCCCGCCGGACGCATCGAAAGCGGAGAGATCTTCTACAAGGGGCGCGACCTGCTCAAGCTCACCGAGGAGCAGATGCGCGGCGTGCGCGGCCGCGAGATCGGCATGATCTTTCAGGAGCCGATGACCTCCCTCAACCCGGTGCTGTCGATCGGCCGCCAGCTCACCGAGGGCCTGGAAATCCACATGAAGATGAGCCCGCAGCAGGCGCGCGCGCGGGCAGTCGAGCTGCTCGCGATGGTCGGCATCCCCGATCCGGCGCGCCGGCTCGCGCAGTACCCGCATCACTTCAGCGGCGGCATGCGCCAGCGCATGATGATCGCCATGGCGCTCGCCTGCAATCCCTCCTTGATCCTCGCTGACGAGCCGACCACCGCGCTCGATGTGACCATCCAGGCGCAGATCCTGGAGCTGATGCGCGACCTGTCGCGGCGCCTGGGCGTCGCGATGCTGATCATCACGCACAACCTCGGCGTGGTGGCGCGCTACGCCGACCGCGTGAACGTCATGTACGCCGGGCGCATTATCGAGCAGGCGAGCGCGGCGGAGCTGTACGCCAACCCGCGCCATCCCTACACGCTCGGACTGCTGCGCTCGGTGCCCCGGCTGGACGAGCCGCGCCGCGCGCGCCTCGCCCCGATCGAGGGCCAGCCGCCGGACCTCACCCGCCTCCCGGCGGGTTGCGCCTTTTCGCCGCGCTGCTCGTTCCGTGTCGAGCGCTGCGGCGAGGCCGCGCCGCCGCTCATTGCGATCGACGCGGCGCACGGTTCGGCCTGCTGGGAATGCGAGCGTCTGGTAAGGGAGGTGGCGGCATGAGCGACGTGCTGCTCGAGGTGCGCGATCTGGTGAAGCACTTCCCGGTGGGCGGAGGCTTTTTCAAGCGCGCCGAGGGCACGGTGCGGGCGGTCGACGGGGTCAGCTTTTCGCTGCGCCGCGGCGAGACGCTGGGCCTGGTCGGCGAGTCCGGCTGCGGCAAAACCACGACCGGGCGGTGCATCCTGCAGCTTGAACGGCCCACCCGCGGCCAGATCATTTTTGAAGGCACGGATCTCGCCACGCACTCGGAAAAGCAGCTGCGCGAGTTGCGGCGCCACATGCAGGTGATCTTCCAGGACCCGTACTCATCCCTCAACCCGCGCATGACCATCGGCCAGATTTTGGCCGAGCCGCTCAAGGTGCATCGCCTCGTGTCGGGTAAGGCGGCGCGCGAGAAGCGGATCCACGAGCTGCTGACCCAGGTCGGGCTGCTGCCGCAGCACGCGCAACGCTACCCGCACCAGCTCTCCGGCGGCCAGCGCCAGCGCGTGGGCATCGCACGCGCCCTCGCCATGGAGCCCTCGCTCATCATCTGCGACGAGCCGGTCTCGGCGCTGGACGTGTCGATCCAGGCGCAGATCATCAACCTGCTGGAAGAGTTGCAAAGCCGGCTCGGCCTCACCTACCTCTTCATCGCTCACGACCTCTCGGTGGTACGCCATATCTCGGACCGCGTCGTGGTAATGTACCTCGGCAAGGTGGTCGAGGTCGCCGACCGCCAGACGCTCTACGAGGCGCCGGTCCACCCCTATACGCGCGCACTCCTGTCCGCGGTACCGATCCCGGATCCGAAGATCGAGGCGACGCGCGAGCGCACGGTGCTGCGGGGCGAGATCCCCAGCCCCCTCACCCCGCCCAGCGGGTGCGTGTTCCACACGCGCTGTCCCAGGGCAGAGGCACGCTGCAGTGCAGAAATCCCGCGGCTGAGGGAAATCGACCCCGGACATTGGGGCGCCTGTCACTTGGTGTGAGTGCGGGTCTTCGTGCGGGCCTTCGTGCGTGCCCGAATGCGTGCTTGACAGGGCAGGGGCTATCGCCCTTACCCTAGCGGCAGCTTACAAGGGCGTCCGATGCAGGCTCCCGGGCGTTAGACAACTCTTAGGAGGAGGATGTCATGAGCAAGTCCGCGCGTTTTGTCGCGATGGTGGCCGCTGCATTTCTCTGGCTGCCGTTGCAAGCTCAAACCCCGCGAAGCGGGGGCGAGCTCGTCTTTCCCGTACCTTCCGAGCCGCCCTCGTACGACGGCCACCGCGAGGAGACCTTCGGGCTCATCCATCCCATCGCCCCGTTCTACAACACGCTGCTGCGGGTCGATCCGAACGACGAGGGCGGCACCAAGCCCTACCCCTCGGTCGCCGAAAGCTGGAAAGAGTCCGAGGACGGCAAGACCTACACGCTGAAGATCCGCTCGGGCGTGAAGTTCCACGACGGCTCGACCCTGACCTCGAGGGACGTCAAGGCGACCTACGACAAGATCATTTTCCCGCCGCCCGGCGTGGGCTCGAGCCGCAAGGGCCAGTACGCGGTGGTGGAGAAGATCGAGGCGCCCGACCCTTCCACGATCGTGTTTCGCCTCAAGGAGCCCTCCGGCTCCTTCATCGCCTCGCTGCTGTCGCCCTACAACTTCCTCTACAAGGCGGACATCCTGGCCAAGGACCCGCACTGGTACGAGAAGAACATCATGGGCACCGGCCCCTTCAGCTTCGTCGAGCACGTGAAAGGCTCGCACGTCGTGGGCAAGAAGTTCGCCGACTACTGGGACAAGGGCAAGCCTTACCTCGACAGCTTCCGCGCCGTCTTCATGCGCGAGTCCGCGGCGCAGGTCGCCGCAGTACGAGGCGAGCGTGCGCACATCCAGTTCCGCGGCTTTACGCCCAAAGACCGCGACAACCTCAAGGCGGCGCTGGGCGACAAGATCACGGTGCAGGAATCGCCCTGGGACTGCATCCTGCTCGTCGCCATCAACCACGAGCAGAAGCCTTTCGACGACAAGCGCGTGCGCCGGGCCCTGACGCTGGCGCTGGACCGGCACACCGGCTCGAAGGCGCTGTCCCAGATCGCCATCGTAAAGGCGGTCGCCGGGGTCCAGGTGCCGGGCACGCCCTTCGCGACACCTCCCGATGAGCTGAACAAGCTCGCCGGCTACTGGACCGACGCGGAGAAGTCGCGCGCCGAGGCGCGCCGCCTGCTGAAGGAAGCCGGCGTTCCTGAAGGCTTCTCGTTCACCTTCAAGAACCGCGGCATCCCGATGCCGTACGAGCCGCTCGGGGTGTGGATGATCGACCAGTGGCGCCGCGTCGGGCTGAACGTCCGGCAGGAGGTGATCGAGGCCGCCGCCTACTTTGGCGTCATCCGCAAGGGCGACTTCCAGGTGGCAATGGACTTCCAGTGCGGCTACATCGTCGAGCCCGACCTCGACATGTACAAGTTCCTCTCCAGCGACCGCAACCCGGCGAACTACGGGCGCTACAAGGACCCGGTGCTCGACAAGCTCTACGACCAGCAGAGCGGCGAGACCAATCCCGAGAAGCGCAAACAGATCATCCGGCAGTTCGAGAAGCGGCTGCTCGACGAGGAAGCGCATTACCTGATGACGCTGCAGTGGCACCGCATTGTCCCGCACTCGGCCAAGGTGAAGGGATGGACGGTGACCCCGAGCCACTACCTCAACAACACCCTCGACACGGTCTGGCTCGCGCAGTAAGCCCGTTCCCGGCGGCGCGGCTGCCCGCGCCGCCGGCCTGAGCTCGCCATGGCCTTCTACATCGTCAAGCGGCTGCTCGCCATGATCCCGACGCTCCTCGGGGTTGCGGTGCTGATCTTCGTGCTGCTGCGCATCGTGCCGGGCGACGTGGTCGAGGCGCGCTATCTGACGCAGGGCAGCCAGTTCCAATCCCAGGACCTGATGGACCAGGAGCGCAAGAAGCTGGGCCTCGACCAGCCGCTGTGGAAGCAGTTCACCACGTGGATGGCCGGCCTCGCGCGCCTGGACTTCGGGGTCTCCATGTGGACCGGGGCGCCGATCACCGAGGAGATCAAGCTGCGCTTCGCGCTTTCCCTGCAGCTCGCCCTCATGGCAAGCCTCCTCGCGCAGCTGCTGGCGATTCCGCTGGGCATCCTGGCCGCGGTGAAGCAGGATACCTGGGTCGACTATGCGGTGCGGGTGTTCTCGATCGCCGGCCTGGCGACGCCCTCGTTCTGGCTGGGGATCATGATGATCCTCACCATGCTCATCGTATTCAAATGGGTGCCGCCGATGGTGTTTACGCCGCTCTGGGTGAATCCCTGGGAAAACCTGGCGCAGCTCATCTGGCCGGCGCTCGCGGTGGGCTATCGCTATTCCGCGGTCGGCACGCGCATGATGCGCTCGGCGATGCTGGAGGTGCTGCGCGAGGACTACATCCGCACCGCGCGCGCCAAGGGCCTGTGGCTGAAGCTCATCCTCTCACGCCACGCCCTGAAGAACGCCATCCTGCCGGTGCTTACGGTGATGAGCCTCGAGTTCGCGTTCCTGCTCGGCGGCCTGGTGGTCACCGAGCAGGTGTTCAACCTGAACGGGCTCGGAATGCTGTTCGTCGACGCCATTTCGCACCGCGACTACACGCTGGTGCAGGCGCTGGTGATGCTCGTCGCGACCTTCTTCCTGCTGATCAATTTCTTCGTCGACATCGCGTACGCGTGGATCGATCCGCGCATCCGATACCGGTGACATGAGGCTCGCACCATGGCCGTTACGCCGCAGACTCTCGACGAGCTGACCCGCCGCCCGCCAGCGCGCGCGCGCTGGGTCTCCGCGATCACCGATTTCGTGCGCCATCGCCCGCTCGGCGCTCTCGGCGCGTTGCTCATCCTTTTCATGGTGGCGATGGCGGCGACCGCCGGGCTGATCGCGCCGTACAACCCGGTAGAGAACGACTACACAGCCATGCTGGCCGCCCCCAGCAGCGAGCACTGGCTCGGCACGGACGCGCACGGACGCGACGTGCTCACGCGCATTCTCTATGGCTCGCGTACCGCGCTAATGGTCGGGCTGGGCGCCTCGATCCTCGGCGCGACCTTCGGCTCGCTGATAGGCGTGGGTAGCGCTTACTTCGGTGGCCGGGTGGACCTGATCGTGCAGCGCGTCATGGATGTTTTCTTTGCCTTCCCGGTGATCATCCTCGCCCTCGCCGTCGTCGCGGTGCTCGGCACGGGGGCCGGCAACGTCATCCTCGCCATCGCCGCGCCCATGATCCCGCGCTGCGCGCGCGTGGTGCGCTCGAGCGCGCTCGCGGTGCGCGAGATGCCGTATATCGATGCCGCCCGCGCTTCCGGTTTCGGCCATCAGCGCATCATCCTGCGCCACATGCTGCCGAACGTCATGGCGCCCATCCTGATCATGGCGACCGCGTTCCTGGGGGAGGCAATCCTGCTCGAGGCCTCGCTCTCCTTCCTCGGGCTAGGCGTGCAGGAGCCGGTGGCCGCCTGGGGACTGATGCTGCGCGGCGCGGCGGTCGAATTTGCCGAGACGGCGCCGTGGATGGCGATTTTCCCGGGCCTCGCGATCAGCATGGCCGTGTTCGGCTTCAACCTCTTCGGCGACTCGCTGCGCGACGCGCTCGACCCCCGGCTGCGCACGCAGTAGAAAGGGAAGCGGGAAGCGGGAAGCGGCGGCGGCCGTCGGGGTGACGGCGCGGGCTGCTATCATCGCGGCCCGCCCGTACCCTCCAGAGGAACCTCATGAAGAGAATGATGCAGTTCGTCCTGCCGTTAGCCGCGGCCTGCGCGCTTGCGGTGCCCGGCGTTTCCGTGCACGCGCAGGCCTGGCCGCAGAAGCCGATGATCTTCCTGAACCCGTTTCCCGCCGGCGGCGGCACGGATACCTTCGCCCGGCCGATCGCCGCCAAGCTCAGCCAGTCGCTGGGCCAGCAGGCGCTGATCGAGAATCAGGGCGGCGCCGGCGGCACCGTGGGGGCATCCAACGCCGCGCGCCGCGCGCCCGACGGCTACAACTGGTTTTTCGGCGCGGTGCACCACACTATCGCGGAGAGCCTGTACGCGCGCCTGCCTTACAGCCTGGAGCGCGACTTCGAGCCGGTCACGGTCGCGGCTTTCGTGCCCAACGTCGTGGTGGTGCATCCGAAGCACAAAGACACGCTCAAGACGCTCAAGGATTTAATCGACTACGCAAAGGCGCATCCCGACAAGCTGAATTACGGCTCGGCGGGCAGCGGTACCACGCATCATCTGTCGGTGGAGCTGTTCAAGACCATGACAGGGACGAAGCTGGTGCACATACCGTACAAGGGGGCCGGCCCGCTGATGGTGGACCTGCTCGCAGGCCAGGTGGATCTCGCCTTCGACGGCATGGGAACTTCGTCGGTCCAGATCAAGGCCGGCAAGCTGATCCCGCTCGCCATCACGAGCGCCAGGCGCAACCCGGTGCTGCCCAACGTGCCGACGGTGCAAGAGGCCGGCGTGCCGGGCTACGAGGTGCGCACCTGGTACGGCATCTGGGCAATACGCGGTACGCCGCCGGAGATCAAGCAGCGCATGTACAAGGCGATCGTGGCGGCCATGGAGCAGCCTGACCTGAAGCGCATCTGGGCCGAGCAGGGCGCCGACGCGGGCGGCATGCCGCCCGGCGAGATGGAGCAGCTGGTGAAAAGCGAGATCGCCAAGTGGGCCAAGGTGGTGAAGGACGCGGGCGCCAAGGTCGATAACTGAGCGGGCTTTTCTAGCC
>CBDDSA010000280.1:0-9475 GCA_965233185.1 uncultured bacterium | reverse complement strand
CGAAAGCCGCCAGTAGCGCTCCGGCGCCGCGAGCCACGAGCGCAGCTCGCGCCCCGCTGTAGCGAAGCCGCGCGCGAGGCTCTCGTAGCAGTCGGCGGCGCGCCGCTTTAGGTAAGGGTTCTCGGCAACCGGCAGCGCCTGGGCGCGCAACGGCGCCAGGCGCTCCTCGATCCCGTAGCCCTGCTGGAACGGCGGCGCGTCGCCGTAGGCGATCCATTCGCAGCGGAGGTGCCGGGTGAGGCGCAGCGCGGCGGCGTGCGCGAGGGCATGGTCGCCGGGCAGCAGGCCGAGCGGAATGGCGACGGCATCCGGCCGGTGGCGGCGCAGCGCGCGCGCGAGGCGCACGGCGATCTCGTCCAAGGTGGCGCTACGCCGGTACTGGCTATCGGGAAACGCCAGCCAGCAAGGCTCGGCGTCCAGCACTTCCAGCGCGGCGCGGTCCTCGCGCCGGCGCGCGCTCACCGCCTGGCGCGGGCTGGAGAAGCCGCACGCCGCGTCCCATTCGGGCACCACGTAGGCGTTCGAAGGAATTCCGGCGAACACGCTCACCACCACCGCGCCCGCATGCCCAGCCAGCAGGTCGGTACATCCCAGCACCGCATCGCCCAGATGCGGCGTCACGACGATCACTTTCAGAACTTTCCGTGATAGACGGCGCAGCCGCGGCACACCTCCGGCGGCTCGCCGGACTCGAGCTGCTCGCGGAATTGCCGATAGGCGTCATTGTTCCATATGCGCGCCACGCCTTCGCGCGTCATGCTGCCGAAATTCTTGCGGTCGGGGGTGGCCACCATGCAGCAGGGCATGGCCTCGCCCGAGTACGCGATGTAGGACCCGCGCCACGGCCAGTCGCAGCGCTCGCGACCGCGCGCGCTCGTCGGCCGCGGCTCGAGGCTGGCGTTGGGCAGGCGCAGCTCGACGCCCAGCGCCGCCGCGGCGGCGCGCGCCTCGTCGAACCAATGCTGCACGCGCGCCGGGTCCTCCGTAGCGAGGGTCTGGTCGTCGACGAACCTGCGCATCGGCCGGTATTTGTGCGGCAGGCTGGCCTCGCTGAAGTCGTGCGCGAGGTGCTGCACCGCGAGCGAGCGCACGCCATAGCGGTGCGCGAGGCGCACGAGGTCGGGCAGCTGCTCCAGGTTCCTGCGCATGGCGACGGCGACCAAGCGGATTTCCGGCAGCGCAGCATGCAGGCGCTCTTTCGCCTCGTTCAGCCAGCCCAGGTTGCGCAGCACCTTGCTGAACCTGGCGCCCACGCGGATGTACTCGTAGGCATCGGCCTCGGCGGCATCCAGCGACACATGCAGGCGCGCGAGGCCGCTGGTCACGCATTCCTCGGCGCGCCGCGGCGACAGCGCCGTGAGGTTGGTGTTGGTCGAGACTTCCACGCCGCGCCGCACGGCGTAGCGCACCATGTCGAAAAAGCGCGGGTGCAGCAACGGCTCGCCCAGCCCCTGCAAGTGCAGCTCGGTGAGCGCCGGGAACTGGTCGAGCAGCCGGCAGAACGCCTCGAAGCTCATGAACGCGGGGGGCTTTTCTTCGCGCAGCACCACCGGGCACATCTTGCAGGCGAGGTTGCATTGGCCGACCGGCTCGATCTGCACGAACTGCGGCAGGTTCACAGGAACGCCACCCGGTAGCGCAGTGCTCCGGCCAGGCGCCAGAACACCGCAATCGGCGGGATGAGCACCGAGGTGACCAGCATCTCGAGCACGTGGCGCGGCCGCTTCGACGCCCCGCGCAGCCGCGCGAACACGAAGCGGGCCGTTAGGAGGCCCCATACCACCCATGCCGGGGGAAACACCGGCGCGATCAGTAGCGCGCCCACGATCGCGTAGTAATCCCAGCGTGGGTGGGCGCGGATGCGGCGGCGGTAGAGATCCCGGTGCTTTCGGTACAGCAGCGCGTCGAACATGACCTTGCGCTGCTGGCGCAGGCTGACGCCCCAGGGCGCGGGACGCACGGGGTGCACGACCACCGCGTCGGGCGCGCGCGCGATGCGCGCCCCGCAGCGCAGCAGGCGGAAATGCAGGTCGGAATCCTCGCGCCAGGCCATGCGGAAATCCTCGTCGAAGCCGCCGATGCGCTCCAGCAACTCGCGGCGCACGAAGCAATTGGCGGTGACGAGCTCGGAACGCTCGAGGCCCTGCGCGTCGCGCTCGTAGTCCGTGGGCGCCTCGGGAATGGGCATGACAATGCGCCCGCTCACCGCGTCGGCGCCTTCCAGGGCGCGCAGGCCGTTCTCCAGCCATTGCGGCTGCGGCTCGGTGTCGTCGTCGGTGAAGGCGATGATTGCGGTGCCGGCCTGGCGCCAGCCGTGGTTGCGCGCCGCGGCGGGCCCGCTGCGCAGGACGCTGTCGTCCACCACCACCACGTCGTAGGCCTCGCGCGGCAGCGTCTGCTTTTCGAGCGCGGCAAGGCAGCGCGAAAGCAGCTCCGGACGCCCGCAGGTGGGCACCACGACGGTCACCGCTGGCATGCGCCTATCGCGAGCAAGCGCCGTTCCGGGAACGCCGCTTGCGTGCATGGGTAGACCGCAATCGGAGGACTCATGGAACGCATTGAAAAGTCGATCGAAGTGAAGTGCCCCGTGCGCACGGTTTACAACCAGTGGACGCAATTCGAGGAGTTCCCCCGCTTCATGGCGGGCGTGAAGGAAGTGCGGCAGCTGGACGATACCCACGTGCACTGGCATGCCGAGGTCTGGGGCAAGGACAAGGAATGGGATGCGGAGATTACCGAGCAGGTGCCCGACCAGCGCATCTCCTGGCGCAGCACCAGCGGCGATGCCCCCAACGGCGGCACCGTGCGCTTCGAGCCGGTGGGCGCGGATACCACGCGGGTGCGCCTCGCCATGGAATACGAGCCGCAGGGCCTTGCGGAAAAAGCCGGCGACGCGCTGGGCGTGATGAGCTCGCGCGTGCAGCACAGCGTGGAGAACTTCAAGAAGTACATCGAGAGCCGCGGCGCAGAGAGCGGTGCATGGCGCGGCGAAGTGCACGGCGGCCAGAAAACCCGCTAGCTCGATCGCCGCTCAATTCGGGGTCAGGGTCACGAACCTGACCCCGATTTTGTCTCCGGCCACGCGCAGCGTGGCGACCGATACCGACAGGCGGAAGCGGCGCGGCCCCGCGCTGCCCGGGTTGACGTAAAGCACGCCGTTCTCGCGCACGCAGCCCGGCCGGTGCGAATGCCCGGCGACCACCGCATGGAAACCCTCGGCCGCCGGGTCCAGATCGAGCGCCTTCAGGTCGTGCAGCACATAGATGCGCGCGCGGCCCGCCTGAAGCACAGCCGTGTCGCCGAGCCGGCGCGCCCAGCTTGCGGTGTCGTTGTTCCCGCGCACCGCCGTGACCGGCGCGAGGGCGGCGAGCGCATCGAGAATCGCGGCATCGCCGATGTCGCCGGCATGCACGATGTAGCGGCTGCCGCGCAGCGCCGCAACGGCTTCGGGGCGCAGCAGGCCGTGCGTATCCGAAACCAGCCCGACGCTAAAGCTTCCTGAACGCGAGGGCATGCGCGACGATGCCGGCCGCGCAGACGAGCAGGCCCACGGTGGAGACGCCGACGATGGCGGAGATCTGCTCGCTCCAGTCCTGGTCGAACGGCCGGCCGATGAACGGCCGCAGCTCGACCAGCCCGTAGAGCTGCGATCCCAGGTAGAGCAGCGCACCGATGGTGACCATGGCGCCCCCGCGGGCCGAGCCGCGCATGAGGAGCAGGATGCCGGCCAGCACGAAAACCAGGCCGATGATGACGCCTGCGACGAGCCCCGCGTTGGTGATCACCCCAGCCTTTTAAACCGCGGCGCGAGACCTCGTCAATCGGCTTTTGCCGGGGGCGCGGTCAAAGCGAGCGTAAAGCAGCGGCGTGAGCGCGCCGGCGGCGGCGAGCACCAGGGCGGCAAGCGGCCACACGCTGGCGAGCATGGCGAGCGGCACGAGCAGCAAAAGCGCCGCGAGCGCCCAGGGGATGCGCGGCAGCTCGCCGATGCCGCCGCCCCGGGGCGCATGGCCCAGGGCGAAGGCGAGCGCGCGGCCTTCGATCCACAGGAGGAACACCAGCCCCTGCACTAGCAAGCTGCCAGCCAGGACGACCGGGGCGAGGAGGAAGCCCGGCAGCGCAAGCCAGGAGCTCAGGTTGGCGAAAAAGACCGCGGTTGCCGCGGCGCAGGCGAAGGCGATGAGCGCGAATAGCACGAACGCCGGAACCACGAGTCGCAGGCGATCCTGCACGTGGCTGCGCAAGGCGGCGCCGTCGCGCAGACGGGCGGCCAGGCCCCGCACCTCGTTCAGCCCCCAAAGCTGCTCCCAGTCGATCGTCATGGTCCGGCTCCTTCCAGGGCAGGATAGCCAAGCCTTGCGCCGGGACGCGCGCAACATTTCCTCACTTGCCGGGCGAACGGCCGCCATTCGACCCGCCCGCGGGCCCTTCCGTCCGCTGCGCGCGCAGCGCCGCGGCGTGCTCGGGGTCGAGCGGCACCAACGCGGCATCTCCGTGCGGGTTGAGCGCCACCAGCACCCGGGCGCCCGCCGCCGGGAGCGTCATGCGGCAGGAGCTCCACATGCGGCTGGGCACGCGCAGCGTGGCGAGCTCCCCGGCGGGCCCCTTGAAGGTCTCGGTGACGCGCACGGTGATGACGTCCACCCGGCTTGCCTCCTGCGCCACGCGCGTCACCTCCCCGGCGAACAGGGCGGCGGACCAGCCGTGCCACTGGGCGGGCGGGATGTCCTTCACGAACAGGCACGCCTGGGCCGCGCCGGCGGCAAGCTGCAGGGCCAGGAGCACGAGCAGGCGGCTCACGGATGGCCGACAATGCGCAGGATGCAGCCGGACCGCCGTCGATTCCTCCAGCTCCTCGCGGCCACCGCGGTAGCGGGCGGCCTGCCGCCTGCGCGCGCCGCAAGCGCGGAAAGAACCCGGATCGGCATCGTCGGCTCCGGCCGGGTCGGCAGCGCCATCGGCGCCGCCTGGCTGAAGCGCGGGCACGAGGTGATGTTTTCGTCGCGCGACATAGCCCATGATAAGGCGCTCGCCGCGCGGCTGGGCGGCAACGCGCGCGCCGGAACGCCGCGCGAAGCCGCCGCCTTCGGCGAAGCGCTGATGATCTCGGTGCCCTATCGCGCGCTGCCCGAGGTCGGCAAGGCGCTGGCGGAGCTCCTCGAGGGCAAGGTGGTGATCGACACGTGCAACCCATTTCCCTCCCGCGACGGCGACATCGCCGCGTGGGCGCGGGAAAAAGGCGCGGGCCTCGCCTCGGCGCAATTGCTCCCCGGGGCGCACATAGTGCGCGCCTTCAACGCCATCGGCTATGACCGCATGGGCGCGGCGCACGAGCAGCCCGGGCGCATCGGCATGCCGATCGCCGGCGACGACGCCGCCGCCATCGCGGTCGCGTCGCGCCTCATCCGCGACGTCGGCTACGAGCCGGTGCTCATCGGCGGGCTCGCCATGGGCAGGCACCTCATGCCGGGAACGCCGCTCTCGGGCGAGCGCACGCCGCAGGAGATCCGCCGGATCGCCGCTACGCTGCGCTAGGCGCCCTCAGGCAGGCAATAGACTGCGAAGATCCGAAACGGCCCGGGCTCCGAGTTCTCAAAGGCGCCGGTTTCCAGAAGATGCCGGGCTTCCTCCAGCGAGCGCAGAAGGCAATGCTCGTTCACTTCGATGGACGAGGCCAGGCCATTGCACGAAAGCGGCGAGCATTCCGGACTGCTCTGGGCACTGAAGCTCACGACGTCGAAGCCCAGCAGCTCCTTGCGCCCGGGCGCCGACACGCGGGTGGTGAAAGCCGCCTCCGGCGCGAACGGCTGCCAGCGCCGCAGTTGCTCATCGAACTGCTCCCCATGCACCTCGTAGTAGAAAATCCGGTGGGCCGACAGGTCGATGGACTCGGCGCGCGCGATGTCCGCGATGTGCGCCGGCGAATCGAACAGCCAGTAGCCGTTGTGCTTCCAATGCCGGACGTAGTCGCAGAACGCCTCCGAGATGCAGTGGCTCACCGACGACACGTCCGTTACGCGAGGCGCCTGGATCCAGTCCGGCCGCGACGTGACCTTCTTGGCCATGTACCCCGCCTCGATCACGCCGGTTTCCCGCAGCCCGCCGGCTTGTACACGCGCTCGGTGGACGCCGGATGCTTCGCCAGCCGATCGGCGGGGCTGACGGCCTCCACCGAGTCCGGCGGCAGGTCGCGGTTGCAGCATTCACAGTTCGGTCGCAGTTGCAGCATTCGCCCTCCTGTCTTCCGCCGGTTGACCCTGCTCGTGGCTCAGTATGCCCGCCCGCAGTATCGGCATGCGTCGCCGACGAAGGGCGTGGCGTCTCCGGAGGGCCGCTGCAGCGCCGAGCGATGGCAATGCGGGCACCTCAGCCAGAAGTATTGCGCGATGCCGGCGAGGGCGACCCAGGCCAGCGCGAGCACCAGCACGCCGGTCGAGCGCTCGCCATAGGCGGACACCACCAGGGCGAGCCCGGCGAACAGGCCGATGAACGCAGCCACGTAGAACAGGGCGGCTTTGCGTTTCATGCGCACCGCGGCGCTACAGGTGCGCGAAGAACGCCGGCCCGTCCTGCCACCGGTCGTGCAGGCCGTCGACATAGGTGATCGGAATCCTGGAGAGCGCCTCTTCGCTGACCCCTTCCAGGCAGCCGACGTTGACGCCATACATCTTCCCGATCGGCGTGTCGTTGCCGACCCCGAACGCGCGCACGCCGCAGTGCTTGCAGAAGAAATGCTGGTTCTTGCGGGTGTTGAAGCGATACTCGGTGAGGTCCGCCTCGCCGGCCACCAGGCGAAAGCCTTCGGCGCGCGCCACGGCGGGCCAGAAGCGGGTCCGGCGGCAGATGGAGCAGTTGCAGCGATACGTGCTTTGCGCCAGGTCGAGGTCGGCCTCGAACCTTACGGCGCCGCAGTGGCAGCTTCCCTTGTAGGTTCTCAGCATGACCTCGGGCCGCAAAAGTATAAACCGCCGCTCAACAGTCGGACCTCACGCTTTGCCATACCATCCGCAGCGACGGATGCTGCGCCCAGAAATCCTCCGGAATGCCCTGCACTGCCTTGAGCAGATCCCCGGGATACAGGTCGCCGCTCACCTTAGGATCCTTCAATAAATGCTCGAGGGCGAGCGGGACGGTGTGCGTGAGAGAAATGCCCTGGCCGGCGAGCAGGCGCAGGTTCTCGACGGTGAGCTCGCGCAGCGGCACGTGGCGCAGGCGATGGCATTCGGTCACGACGTGCGAGTCGTACGGGGGCGCTCCCCAGTCGTCGCCTTCGATCTGCGTCAGGGTCATGTGCGGCTTCATCCTCGAGCCAACCCCGCCGCCGCGGCCCTGGCATGCGGCACGACGTCGTAGGCGTAAAGCTGCCGGCGGAACTCGGCGTGCGCGGCGAGCTCGGCATCGCGCACCGCGAGATCCGCATAGGCGGAGTCGACCCGCAGCCCGTGCTGGCGCGCGCCGAGCTGAACCTGGGCCACCCTTTCGCGGCGCAGCCGCTCGTAGGCGAGCAACGCCGCGGGAACGGCCGCGTTGTCCACCTCGCTCAGGATCGTGGCGAGCGCCATGCCGTCCTCGATCGACTGGTTCGCCCCCTGGCCCAGGTGCGGCAGCATCGGATGCGCCGCATCGCCGAGCAGCGTCAGCCGCCCTTTGCTCCAGGTCGGCAGCGGCTCGCGGTCGTAGAGCGCCCAGCGGAAGGTCTTGTCGACCTGCTCGAGCACCGTGCCGATGCGCGGGTCCCAGCCTTCGAACTCCCGGCGCAGCACGACGGGGTCGCCGGCGGCCGACCAGGATTCGCGCATTTCCTGGTCCGCCGGCACGAAGCCGACGTAGTTGACCATCGCGCCGTGGCGCACGGGGAACACCAGGAAATGCTTCGACGGTCCGGCCCACATCTCCCAGCGGTCCATCGGCCATTCCGGCAGGCGCTCGCGCGAGACCAGGCCGCGGTAGGAAATGGTGCCGTGGAAAACCGGCGTGGAGGGCGGAAAGACATGGGGCCGCAGCTCGGAGTGGATGCCGTCGGCGGCGACGACCACGTTCGCCTGGACCGAGGCGCCGTTCGCGAATCGCACGCGGGCGGCCTCGCCCGTCTCCTCGAAGCCGATGGCGCGATGGCCGCAGTGCACCACGCCGGCTGGCAGCGCGGCGGCGAGGAAGTCGACCAGGTCGGCGCGGTGCATGCCGAAGGCGGCGTTCCAGCCGGCGGCATCGGTCACCTGGACCGGCGCAATCGGTGCGCCGTCGTGGCGGTAGTAGTGCGACTTCGGGCCGACACGGGCGCCCCATTTCTCGACCGCGGGGCCCAGACCGACCCGCTCCAGGTGGCGCACGCTGTTCGGCGTGATGTACACCCCGGCGCCCACCTCGCCCAGCGCCGGGGCCTGCTCGTACACCGAGACGTCCAGGCCATGCGCGACCAGCGCATTGGCGGCGAACAGGCCGCCGATGCCGCCGCCCACGACCACGATCCGGGGGCCGTCAGAGCGCTTTTTCATGAATGGCGCATCCTACCGCTGCGAGCGCGCATGAGACTTGACTCGCGCGTACGCGGCCTCGATCAGCGCGGCGAGCGCCTCGCGGTCGATTTCGGTGCCCGGCCGCAGCTTCACGTGACGCATGTTCTTTCCCGTTCCCTCGAGCAGCCGCGCGGGATCCGCAAGGTGCGCGCCGAGGAAGAAGCCCACGTTGACGTGCGCCGTGAACGAGTTGACGTAGCCGAATGCGGCGTCGCCGACGCACGCGGTGGGATGGCCGTCGTGCAGCAGCTCGCGCACATCGTTGCCGCATTGGCGCATGCGCTCGTACCACGGGCGCGCGATCGCGCCGAGGTTGCCTGCCCGGCTGTCGAACCATGCCTCGACCGAGGGTCTCGCTCGACGGCCGTCGGGAACCGCATCAACTGGACTCGACTACGCACGGCTACTTGCGCTGCGCGGATTTCTCAACGATCTTCCAGTACGAGTCTTTCCTGATTACCTTCCCGTCCCGGAATTCCCAGTGATCGCATCCGCGCACTCGAATCCGGACTCCGCCGGGCATGGTGCCGGTCAGCAACCACTCGGACACGCCCATGTTGCCGCTTACCCAGTGCCGATCGTCACTGTAGTGGACGTCCGGGAGGCCTTTGAAGCGCATCGCCAGGCCTTCTCGCACGGCCGCCTTGCCCGTGAAGCGCTGGCCCCAGGGATCCGGGCCCCGGGGCATGTCCAGCGAGCAATCGTCGGCAAAAAACCTCATGATGGCGTCCAGGTCGTGGGCGTTGAACGCATCGGCGATAGCCTTCAACGTTGCGACCGAAACCGAAGGCTGTTCAGCCCCGCTCTTCATTTCAGCTTTCTCCCGTAGTCACACGCGTAGCAGCCCGCGAAAGCCGCGTGCCGCGTAGTACGACTGCGCGCCGTTGTGATACACGAATATCCTCCCATAGCGCCGATCACAAAAGAGGGCCCCGCCGCGTGAGCGGACGTCCCGGGGC
>CBDDSA010000279.1:0-3050 GCA_965233185.1 uncultured bacterium | reverse complement strand
TCCTCGAGCGGCTCGAGACCGCCTTGCGCGGCATCGCATGGGAGTACGGGAACTGAAATCGATCGACCTCAACTGCGACATGGGCGAGAGCTACGGCGCCTGGACGATGGGCGCCGACGCCGAGGTCATGCCGTTCATCAGCTCGGCCAACATCGCCTGCGGGTTCCACGGCGGCGACCCGGCCACCATCCGCAAGACCGTGCGCCTGGCCGTCGACCACGGCGTGGCGGTCGGGGCGCACCCATCGCTTCCCGACCTGCAGGGCTTCGGGCGGCGCGTGATGAAGATCTCGCCGCAGGACATGTACGACCTCGTGGTCTACCAGGCGGGCGCGGTGGAGGCCTTCGCGCGCGCCGCCGGCGCCAAGCTGCACCACGTGAAGTGCCACGGCGCTCTGTACAACATGGCGGCCAACGACGAGGCGCTTTCCGAAGCGATGGTGCGCGCCGCCAGGGACCTGGGGGTTATGCTCTACGCGCTGTCGAACAGCAGGAACTTCGAGATCGCAAGGAAGCACAACCTCCCCGTCGCCGGCGAAGTCTTCGCCGACCGCGGCTATGCCGACGACGGCACGCTCGCGCCGCGCGACCGGCCCGGCGGCATGATCGAGGATGCAGCCGAAGCAGTCGCCCGCGCGCTCGCCATGATCGAGCAGGGCTATGTCACCTCGCTTTCAGGCAAACGGGTGCCGGTGTCGCCCGACACCCTTTGCCTGCATGGCGATCAGCCCGGCGCGGTCGCTTTCGCCCGGGCGATGCGCAAGGCTTTCGCCGAGCGCGACATCGCCGTGGGGCCGCCCGAAAGGTTGAGCTCGAGGGTGAAGTAGCTGCCGAGCGCGCGCCGGATCTGCTCCACGGTGAGACTCGACCGGCCCTGCGGCAGGACCCAGTTCGCGCACGTGAGAACGCGCACTTCGGGCTGGCGCTCCGAATGCACCTGCATCACCGTGGCCAGCACCTCGTAGGTCATGCCATCGCTTTGAAAGTCGCGGCTTACCCGCCTCGGCCCGGGCGCCGCGGCCAAGGTATACAGGAACCGCTGCGACACGCGGCGCACGACGAACTCATCCGGGCCGACGCGCCGCGCGGCCTCCGCGCTCCCTTGCAACCCGAGCGCGCAGTACGGCGCGTACTGATTGACGTCATACCAGCGGAGGAGCTTCCCGTATTGCAGGTAGGCGCTGCCCTGATTCGGCGGGATGTCGAGGCTGCGGTGCAGGACGAACCGGGAGCCTACCGGAACCCAGAACTCGGTCGAGCGCTCGTTGGGCACGCCGTCCTTGTACGCCGTCTCGCAGGCGGCGAGCCCGGCGACCAGCAGCAGGGCCGCAAATCGAGGCACCGAAATCGGGGTCAGAGCCCGATCACGTTTCGTCGCCCGGCGCGGCGGTACGCGGCCCGGAGGTCTTGATGTTCTCGCCCAGGCTCGCCTTGTCGCCCGTGCCGAGCGCTTTCAGCAGGCCGGTCATGCGCATGGTGGCGCTCCCGGGGGAATCCCAGAGCTCCGCCTTGTCCAGGCGCACTTCCAGCAGCGCGAGCGACGGGTCGTCCACGCCGCGCGGGAACCAGGGCTTGGCAAAGGGCGTCCAGAGCTCGCGCATGCGCTCGCGGTCGCGCACCAGGCGCCCGGTCCCGGATACCGAGACGAAGCTCATCTTGTCCGGGTCCGCGTAGGTCAGGCACACCTGGTGGTCGTGCGCCTGCATCTCCTCGGTCTTGGGCGACTCGGCCTCGACGAAAAACCACAGGCGCGCCCGCTCGTCCATGAGCAGCGTCTGCAAGGGGCGGCTGCGCATCGAGCCGTCGTTGCCGATCGTGGTGAGCATGCCGACCTTGATGCCTTCGATGAGGCCGGCGAGGCGGTCGAGCTCGTCGGTGGCTTGCTTTTCGGTTTTCATGCGCTTCCTCCAGCAAGCGGGATGCCCGGCTGGGTAACAACCGGTACGCTGCCCGAACACGAAGCGTCGGAGATCCCCGACGGTTTTGCCCCGATTGTGCGTAAGCGTACAGACTGCTTGGGCCGGGCGGCGCAGCATGCCGCATGTCCCGCTGCATAACCCTGCGCCGAGCAGCGCAAATTGTCGGAGACGCGCACGCGTTGCGCCTCAAGCTCAAGGTGCCTATGAACGACCTGTCGGATTGGCTCGCCGGCTACGCCAACCCGCCGGTGCATGTCTTCCTGCAGGCCGTGGACATCATCGAGGCGCACGCCGAAGCTCAGGCGGACAACGTGACTGGCGCGCCCCCCGGATTCGCGGCGCGGCGGCCGAGCGCGGCATAGGCGAATAGCAGCAGCAGCACCGGCGCGGCGAAGCCGATGACGAACGGCGCCAGCTCCAGCGCGCGCGCCCACCCGCTTTGCTCTGCGGCAAACGCCATCCACAGCCTTCCCGCCAGAGGAAATGCGGTGAACACGGCGGTCGGGACGACGAACCAGGCATGGCTGCCGCGTCGCGACCCGGCCATGCGGGCGCTGAAAATCGACACGGCCCCGACCAGCACCGCGGACACGATCGCGGCCGCCGGGCCGAGGGCCGCGTACGTCCATGTGCCGACCGCATGCAGCACCAGCAGCACAATCGCCAGCATGAGCACGCGCCTGAACCAGAGATCGCTCATGCCTGGCGGTCCATGCGCGCGTAGCAGGCGCAGGCGGCCGCTTCCAGCCCGGCCCGATGCAGGATGCGGATCACGCCGCGCGTGTACCTGACGAGCTGACGGCGTTGCAGCGACCCGGCCGCCTCGGTGACCGTGGCGCGCCGCAGGCCGAGCACGTTGGCAAGAAGCGCGTGGGTCAGGAAGAATTCGTCCGATCGCGCGCGCTCGGCGCTCATCAGCAGCCAGCGGGCGAGGCGCGCTTCGCTCAAATGAAGGCGGTTGCAGGCGATCATCCGACGTGCCTGCGCGAGCTTCACATCGGCATAGCGATACAGCGCGCGCTGCAGCGCCGGGCGCGGGACTGCACCAGCGCAAGCGCCGAGGATACTTCCGCGCCGAGGGCAAGCGGGATGCCGACCGCGCCCTCGTAACCGACCATTCCGATCTCGGGCC
>CBDDSA010000278.1:0-15988 GCA_965233185.1 uncultured bacterium | reverse complement strand
GCGAGCTTGAAGTCCTCGGCGATGCGGCCGCGGAATAGAAGGCCCTTCCCCGGGTCCGATTCGTCGGCGAACACGAATGCATCGCCCAGCCGGTAATACCCCTCCTCGTCGAACGCCGCGGCGGTGAGCTCGGGCTGGCGCCAGTAGCCCGGGGTGATGTTGGGGCCTTTCAGGCGCGCTTCCAGCTTGCCCGCAATCGGCACCAGCTTCATCTCCAGCCCCGGCGGCGGCAGGCCCATGTTGGTGGCGTCCTCGGTCTCCCACATGCGCCCCATGGCATACGGCGCAGTCTCGGTCGAGCCCAGGCCGGTCAGGAACGGGATCGGCTCGCCGCGCGTCTCGCGCGCGAGCGCCTTCATCTCGTCGAACACGTGCTGCGCCATCGCGGCGCCGGCGAACCAGAGTACTTTCAGGCGGCTGAAGAAATTCTTCCGCAGGGCTGGATCGTTCCTGAGGTACGGCAGGAGCGCCTCGTACCCCCGAGGCACGTTGAAATACCACGTCGGCGCGATCTCGCGCAAATTCCTCACCGTCGCCTCGATCGCCCCGGGCAGCGGCTTGCCCTCGTCGATGTAGTAGGACCCGCCGTTGTACAGCACCAGGCCGAAGTCGTGGTTGCCGGCGGCGGTATGGTGCCAGGGCGCCCAGTCGACGATGACCGGCGGCTCGTCGCGGAAAAAGGCGAACATCGAGGCGATCATCGCCTGGTTCGAGCACCACATGCGCTGCGTGTTGATCACCGCCTTGGGCTGCCCCGTGGAGCCCGAGGTGAACAGGAACTTGGCGATGGTGTCGGGCCCGACGGTCTCGTGCGCCTTGCGGGCTTCGTCCGGCGAACCGCTCGCCTCGTCGAATCTTTCGAGAACTTCGACGTCCTTGAACACGCCCAGCGCCGCGCGGAACTTCGGCCCGCTCGCGAACACCAGCCCCGGCGTGAGGAGCTCGCGGATGAAGCGCAGCTGGGCGAAGTCGGTCGAAAGGAGCGAGTAGGCGGGCGACACCGGCGCGTAGGGCACGCCGACGTACATCGCCCCGAGATGCAGCAGCGCATGCTCGATGTCGTTCCCCGACAGCACCGCCAGCGGCCGCTCCGCCGCAAGGCCTTTTCCGACAAGGTAGCCGCCGATGGCGCGCGCCTGCAGAAGCGCTTGCGCATAGGTAATGCTGCGCCAGCCGCCCGCGGGGTCGCGCTGCGCGAACAGGATGCGCTCCGGCGCAGCGGCCGCCCAGTGCTCGAGCTTTTGGGTGAGCTTTTCCGGATACGGCGGCAGCGCGGCGTGCGCGCGCAGCAGGATGCTGCCGTCGGAGCGGCGCTTGGCAACTACGGACTGGCGGGCAAGACGCAACTCAGCCGAGCGCCAGCCTGACACCGCGCTTGGCGGGCTCGCCTGCTTCGCCGCGTGGCGTGCCCGTATAGAGCGCTCCGCGCAGCACCTGATGGACGAGGTGGCGCGCGATTTCCGCAGGCGTCTTGCGCCCCGGCTGGTACCAGACCTTGGTCCAGTTGAGGGCGCCGAGCAGCATCAGGCGCAAAAGGGTCGGGTCGACCCCGTCGGGCAACGGCAGCGCCGCGATCATGGCGCGGAAGCGCTCCTCGTAGGCGATGCGGTCGCGGTTGAGGCGGCGTTGCAGCGCCGGCTCAGCCGAGTGGAACAGGCTAGTGCCCGCCACGAGCGACACGTCGTCGCTCGCCACCAGCAGCGCGAGGTGCGCGGCGCACGCCGCTTCCAGGCGCCGCCAGGGGTCGCTCTCGGCGGCGACCGCGCGGTCGACGGTCTCGTTCAGCTGGCGGAAGCCCTCGGCATGCACCTTAATGAAGAGGTCTTCCTTCGACCTGAAATGATAGTAGAGCGACCCGGGAAGGATGCCGCCCGCCGCGCAGATCTCCTGCAGCGAGGCGCGCTCGTAGCCCTTTTCGCCGATGACGCGTGCCGCGGCGGCGATGAGCCGCTCGCGCCTGGCCGGCAAGGAGGGCTCCGCGCCCGCGTGCTGGCTCAGCCGGCGGCTGACCCGGATGCGCTGCAGCAGGGCCCGTTGCGAGTCGGAAAGGGCCGCGTCTTCGCCGTTGCCCTCGCGCTTGCGCGAGAGCAGCCGCTCATAGCTCGTGCCCAGGCCGTGACGTGCCCAGATCTCGCGCACGCCCGAGGGCGACAGGCGCACGCCGCGCTTGCGCAGCTCGCGCGCCGCCCGCACCACGCCCAGCTCGGGTCGCTCTCTCGCCAGCGCAATGACTGCTGCCGCCCGGCCGCCGCGATTCGCCATGGACCTACGATATCACCGCAGCCCCGGGATGTTCAGGGCGCTTGCTGGAACCGCGGCGCCGACTGCATGTACGCTTCCAGGTCCGCCGGCACGCGCTCGTTCACTACGCAGTGGAAGTTATTGTGGTCGTCGGTGCTGCCGGTACCGTTGTATACAGCTTCGTTTGGGTACTTGCAGATCTTGCGCGTGCGTGTCACGCCCGCGCCCAGGTTCTGCGTGCCGATCAGCACGTCCGGCGCGACGCCGTTTTCCACCCAGTTCACCAGGGCATCGAAAAGGTTGGGCGGCTGAGGCGCCGCGTTGCCGCCGCAATGGCCGACGCCCGGAAAGTGGAATGCGCGGAAGAAATCCGCCGTGTTGGCCGGCCCGCCGTGATGGTCGAACAGGCGCCCCCAGTACTCCCATGAGCCATAGGGAAGGATCAGCGGGTCATTTGCCCCGTGCCAGGTGAGCAGCTTGCCTCCGCCCGCCCTGAGCTTGTCCAGCGCGACATCGTCTCCGGCCAGATGGCCCACCTTGACGTCCTGCTTCTGGAACTGGGTGCCGAAATTCTCCATCGTCAGACTGGTGTAGCTCCATAGCGGGTCTTCTTCGACGACCGCGCGGACGAAACCGTAGGGGATGCTTGCCGGCTGATTGAGCACGCCGCCCCCGCCCGCGGCGAGGATGGTCCACGGGGTTCCCCGCGTCGGGCCTCCCCAGAGGCGCTGCCCCGCCTGGTTGCGCGCGCCGTCCCACACCCGGTCGATGGCATCTGCTTCCTGCATGCTGAGGCAGGTCGGCGCATCGCCGGGGCCGGCCGTGCACTGCAGGGCGTGCGCGCTGAAGGTGCAGCGGCGCGGCTCATTGAGGATGCCGTCCATTACGCCATCGTCGAGGTCGCAGGCGGCGACGGCGGCGGCATTGGCCGCGTTGATTTTTGCGGTCGAAAGGCCCGCGGTGCCGAAGTAATCGTTCAGAACCGTGCCGATCCATAGCGAGCCGGTCTGGAAGCGGCTGAAGTTGATGGCCGGGACGCCCGCAAGAATGCCATCGAACTCATCGCCGAAGCGCTGCGCCATCTCCATGCCCTGCCGCCCGCCCGTGGAGCAGCCATCCCAGTAGTTGCGCGAGGCGGCCCTGCCGTAATAGAACTCGGCGAGCCGCTTTGCCCAGCGTACCTGCTCGATGACGCTCACGTAGACGAAATCTTCCAGCTGCCACCACAGCAGGTTATTGCTCGCATCGAGCACGAATCCGTATCCGCCAGGCGCGCAGCCCGGGTGACCGTTGGCGGCGCAGAATGCATTGCTGTGCCCGCTGTCCGTGCTGGAGCCGACATAACCGGTGTTGGTGGCGGCCGTAACGGCACCGACCGTGCCCACGGTGCCGCCGCCGCCGAGGTTGCGCAGCTTGCCGTTCCAGGCGCCCTGCACCCCGCCCGCGCCGCCGTCCGCCGCGCTGAGCGGCAAACCGACCCGGATGTTGATCTCGCGGTGATATTTCAGGTCGACCCGGCAATACGCCGCGTTCGAGCCCGACGCCGGCACCAGAACCGAGCTGATGGATTGCAGCGTCTTCCAGGGTGACTGCCCCTTGTCCGAGCGCGCTTTGCTCGTTGGGATGCCGGCCGCCAGCTCCTCGCACAGGGGAGCAGCAAGCGCGCTCGCCGCCAAAAGCAGCGAAGCGACGATCAGCGCAACCCTACCGAACACAGTCTTCGCAGGCATGGCGAGCTCCTCCTTCACGTGCTGCAGCCGATTTGTTCGGCGATCGAGGCGGCATTGCGCTGGAGCGCGCTCCCCAGCGCTGCGCTGAGCTTCTTGCCCGACTGCGCCCTGGCGTGGTTGCGATAGGCTCTCAACGCGCCGCAGGCGCTCGAGACGTCGCCTTGCGCGAGATACGCCTGCACCGATGAAAGCTGGTGGGCGTAGCTGCCGCCGACCGCGTCGCCCACCAGCTCGGCCTGCTCCATGAGGCGCGTGCTCGCCGGGATGAGCGCCGACCCCGCCGCGTCGCCCAGCGGCTCGCCGCCGGGCCCGCCGGCGAACGACACCCACGGGAGCGACGGCTGCTGCCCGACCGAGGGCTTGGTCCAGTCGCATACGCCAGTGGGGAACGCCTCCTGCAGCTGCGCCCACTGGTCCGGCGTGAAGGCCACCGGATAGTGCGCCGGGTCGAGCGGCTTGAGCTGGCATTTGAAGACGTCGTTGGTGACCGGCATGCCGGCGACCAGACGCGGATTGGAGTAGTACTGCCAGTCACCGTCGCAGGTCAGGTCCTGCACCACGCCGCCGGCGCGATAGCAGGCGTCGAAAACGCCGGCCGGCCGGTTGCGGCTCACCTTGACCGGCAGCGGATCGGCGGAGGCGTCCGCCTCGATCGCCGCGAGCCAAGCGTCCATGGCGTCGAACGTGTTCGGCGTCTGGCCGCCGTTCGGGATCCAGATGACCTGGCCGTCGTGGTTTCCGTTGAGTCGGTCGAGACGCGCGCGGAACGTCCATGAATGGAACGCAGGATGGAAGCCGGTGTCGTTCAGGTTGTTTTTCACGTCGATCTCGGGAACCAGCGCTGCACCGCGGCCGCTGACGATGCGTCCGGTGCGGTACAGAGTAGCCACCGCGCCCGAATCCGCATCGAAGCGCTGCGGCTGGAAGTTGCCGTCGATGTCGAGGCCACCGATCCGATGGTTGATGTCGACGAACTGTTCCGCGGTGATGTCGCCGGCGAGCAGGGAGTTGAGGCCGTATTGCAGGCCCACGTTGCCTACCGGACGCGGCGCTTTACCGTCCGCTCCCACGCCCAACATGGCCTTCTGGTAATCCTGGCTGGTGCAGCGTGTGCCGCTCGGGTTGGTGGTTGGGTCATAACGCCACGGCGTGGGCGTGTTCGGCGGCCCCGAGCAGCCCAGCGTGCTGGTGGCGACGAGCTCGGTGAGCGGCGCGCCGAACGCATTGAGCTTCTGCCCGCACATGTTGTCCGGGTTGGACGGGTGCGAGCCCCATACCTTGCGCCGCTCGGCGGAGCTTGGCCACAGCGGGTGGCCAACGTTCGGCAGCCCGAGGGAAGTGCTGGCCAGGCCGAAATAGCGCCAAAGCACGATGCAGTCGTAGGAGCCGAGCACCTGATACCAGTGGTCCTCGAACGCCTGGCTGGTGAGCAGCCCGTCGAGCAGCCCCGGATAGCCTTCGCTGACCAGATGCTGCTGCATGGTGCCGGCCGAGCCACCCGAGCCGATGGTGTAGCGAATCGATCCGTAGCGCTCGATCACCACCTCCTTGGCCATCATGGTGGCCTCCGCCGAGATGATGTCGTTGCACTGGTTCCCGAAGGTGGCGAGGCTCGAAGTCGCGACGGCGAAGCCGCGCGCGAGCTGCGTGACGTTACCGAGCTGATTGCCCACCGTCGGCTGCTGGTAGTTGGTGCTGCAGGCGCCGCCGTAGGTGAAGTAGAGCTTGCGGTTCCAGGGCTGCTCCACCGACCATGGCTCAATGGGCCGCAAGGGATCGACCAGCACCGCGACCTGATAGATGCCGCGGTTGGCGGTGCCGGTTACCCGCTGCACGATGAACGGCACGGTCTTGCCCTGGTCGGTCGTGGTCTGCTGGACCTGGTCCGGTGCCGGTGGGCTGGCCGGGTTGTACGCGACGAACTGGTTGCTCAGGTTGCGGTAGAAGAGCTCGACCACCGTCGGCGCGTTGCACTTGTCGTCGATCGCCGCGCCGAGCGAGGGATTATTCTGGTTCTGGGTGCGGCACAGCCACGGCTGGATCTGCTCGCCCGAAAAGACCGGCCCGCCGATCGGATGATTGCGCAGCGTGACCTCGTGGCCCGAGCCGTCGGGCAGCCGGGCGCGCAGCAGGTTGTCGCCTTCGGCGAGGCCGGTGACGAGGCCCGCGTACCTGCCGTCGGGGCGCAGCGCGAAAACGCCGGTGATGTCGTCGCCGTTGAGGATTACCCGCACGGCGGCGGGGTCCGTCCCCGCGGCGAGGCGCACCTGGATCAGCGTGTCACCGCCCGTGACCGTATCGGCGCGCCCGGAAAGTACCTCGATGCCTTGCACCCCGGGCGCCGTGTGCGCGCTCCCGCAGGCCGCCGCCGCGGCCAACGCCAAAGCAAACCGCTGGATCCTCATTGCAGCCTCCTCCTCTAGATGCCTGCAAGCAACGCCGGAATTGTTCAACCCGTTCTAACGACCGTTAGACTTGACACTGCTCCGCGCCTCGCGGCGGTGTCAAGGCGCGCCGCAGCGCCGGCGCCCGGGACGCCCGCGTTTCATAGCGGTTCGTGATATAAAACGGCCCAATCACAAGGAGGAGTCATGAAACGACGGCAGTTCAATCAGGCGCTGGCCGCGGCCGGCGCGCTTACCGCGGTATCCCCCTTCGGCATCCTTCGTGCGCAAGCGCAGCGCCTGCGCGTGGGCCTGCTGCTGCCGCGCTCGGGCCAGCAGGCCGGCATCGGCCAGGATTGCCATCGCGTCGTCGACGTCACCGCCGGCCTGCTGCGCGAGCTCGGCCTGCCGGGGCTGGACATCATGAACGGCGACACCGAGACCAACGTCGACGTGGCGCGCTCGCGCGCCGAGCGGCTGATCGGCGAGGGCGCGCAGCTCCTGGTCGGCGCCTTCGACTCCGGCCAGTCCACCGCCATCGCGCAGGTGGCCGAGCAGCGCGGCATCCCGTTCGTCATCAACATCGCCGCCGCGCCGCAGATCACCGAGCAGGGCTACAAGTTCGTGTTCCGCAACTTCCCGACGGCGCCGATGATCCTGGGCGACGCGTTCGCCAACCAGCTGGAGCTGTTCTCTGCGGCCGGCGCGGCGCCCAAGACCGCGGTGTTCATGCACGTGAACGACACTTTCGGCGTCGCCATGCAGAAGGGCTTCACCGGCGTGATGTCCAAGTTCCAGATGCCCTACAAGGTGGTGGACACCATCGCCTACGACCCGGCCGCGAGGGATCTCTCGGTCGAGGTGGCGAAGGCCAAGGCGAGCGGCGCCGAGGCGCTCATCATGGTGAGCCGGCTGAACGACGCCATCCTCATCACCCGCGAGCTCGTGAAGCAGCGCTGGAATCCGATGACGGTGCTCAGCATGGGGCCGGGCTGGTACGACGACCAGTACCTGAAGACGCTGGGCAAGCTGGGCGACGGCCCGATCAGCTTCGTGCCGTGGTTCGACCCGAACAAGAAGCTCGCCCAGCAGCTCGAGGCGGCGCACCGCAAGGCCTACAAGGACATCAGCCTCAACACCAACCACGTGTACACCTTCGAGGCGCTGCTGGTGGCCGCCGACGCCTTCAAGCGCGCCGGCAGCGCGGAGCCCAAGGCGCTCGCCGAGGCGATCCGCGCCACCAACATCACCAACAACGTCAGCCCCGGCCCCGGCATCCAGTTCAACGCCAAGGGCCAGAACGACAAGCTGAAGAACTCCGCCGTGCAGAACCGCGGCGGCAAGCTCGTCGTGGTGGCGCCGAAGGATGCGGCCAACGCCAAGGTCGAGCTGCCCATGAGGCCCTACAACAAGCGCTAGATCTGCCCCTAGAGATCTACCTCAACGTCGCGGCAAGCGGCCTGCTGACCGGACTGGTCTACGGGCTGATGGCCCTCGGCCTGTCGGTGATCTTCGGGGTGGTGCGCGTGGTGAACTTCGCGCACGGCGAGATGTTGACCCTCGCCATGTACCTGACGCTGGTGCTGTTCTCGGCGCTCGGCCTGGACCCGCTCATCCTGCTCGCGCCGATCGCCGCGGTGCTGTTCATGTTCGGCTACCTGCTGCAGCGAGCGATCATCAACCCGTTCATCAACCGGCCGGAGCACAGCCAGTTCATGCTGCTGGTCGCCGTGGCGCTGGTGCTGGTGAACGTGCAGCTCATCGCCTTCGGCCCCGACGCGCAGGGCATCCGCACCGCCTACTCGTTCGACAGCTTCGAGCTCGGCCCGGTGATCGTCGACGCGGCCAAGGTCTACGCCGCGGCCGCCGCGCTGGTGGTGGCGGCGGCGCTGTTCGGGTTCTTCCGTTTTACCCTGCTCGGCAAGGCGATCCGCGCCTGCGCCGACAACTACGAGGGCGCGCGCGTGGTCGGCCTGGACGTGAAGCGCCTCTACGCCCTCACCTTCGGCCTGGGCGCGGCCTGCGTCGGCGCCGCGGGCACCATGCTGATGGTGGTCGGCGACGTCACGCCCGCCATCGGCCCTGCCTATACCCTGCTCGCCTTCGTCATCGTCATTACCGGCGGGCTGGGCTCCATGCCCGGCGCGCTGCTCGGCGGCGTGCTGATCGGCGCCACCGAGGCCTTGGGCGGGGTGCTGTTCACGCCCTCGGCGAAAAGCATGTTCGCCTTCGGGCTGCTGGTGCTGGTGCTGCTGTTCCGCCCGCAAGGCATCCTCGGCAGGAAGGCCGCGTGATGCGCCGCCTGCTGGAAGGCGTGCCGCGCCGCGGCCTCGCCATGCTGGCGGTGCTGCTCGCGCTGCTCATCGCGTTCCCCTTCTTCGCGAGCGGCTACCTCCTCGCGGTGGGCTTTCTCATCCTCTACTTCGCCTTCGTCGGCCAGGCCTGGAACATCATGATGGGGTTCGCGGGCCAGCTTTCGCTCGGACACTCGCTCTATGTCGGCCTGGGCGCCTACGCCGCGGCCGCGCTCTACGTGCATTTCGGCCTCAGTCCGTGGATCGGCCTGGGCGCGTCCATCGCCGTGTGCGCGGCGGCCGGCGCAGTGATCGGCTTTCTCGCGTTCCGCTTCGGCGTGAGCGGCGTGTACTTCGCCATCCTCACCATCGCCTTCGCCGAATTCGCGCGCATCGGCTTCGACCACTTCGCCTGGGTGCGCGGCTCCTCCGGCCTGTTCCTGCCGGTAGCCAACTACACCGAGAACGACCTGTGGAACCTGCGCGGCAGCCCGACGATGTTCTACTACGTGATGCTCGCCCTCGCCGCGGCTGCCTTCGTGCTGTGCCATGCGCTGCTCAGGAGCCGCATGGGCTACTACTGGCTCGCCATCCGCGAGAGTCCCGAGGCGGCGCAGGCGCTGGGGGTCAACATCTTTCGTTACAAGATGATTGCGGTGGTCATCTCCGCGGCGATGACCTCGCTCGCCGGCGTGGTGTTTGCCTTCTACTACAACAATCTCTTCCCCGAGCAGATCTTCCACATCTCGCGATCGATCGAGCTGATCCTCGGCCCGATCATCGGCGGCCTGGGCACGCTCATCGGGCCGCTGGTCGGCGCGCTGCTGCTGACCGGGCTCGCCGAAGGCTTGCGCGAGCTCATGCTGCAGCTTGGAATCGACGTGCCGGGCGTGAAGCAGGTGTTCTACGGCATCTGCCTGCTACTGGTGGTGATGTTCCTGCCCAACGGCGTGTGGCCGCCGCTCGCGCGAAAGCTCAGGCTTTGATCCTCCAGGTCGAGCGCATCTCGAAGTCGTTTCGCGGGCTGCGCGCGGTGAAGGATGCGTCGTTCGCGCTCACCGAGGGACAGATCAACGCCCTGATCGGCCCCAACGGCGCCGGCAAGACCACCATCTTCAACCTCATCGCGGGCGTTTACGCACCCGATTCCGGAACCATCGTCTTCCAGGGGAACAAGATCAACGGGCTGCGCCCGGACCAGATCTGCGCCGCCGGCATCGGCCGTACCTTCCAGATCGTCAAGCCGTTCGCCGGGCTGTCGGTGCTGGACAACGTCATGGTGGGCGCCTTCCTGAAAGAGCGGTCGCTCCCGGGGGCGAGAAAGCTGTCGGTGGAGATCCTCGAGCGCCTGGGCCTGGGCGCGAAGCGCGACCTCCCCGCCGCGTCGCTCACCTTGCCCGACCGCAAGCGGCTGGAGGTGGCGCGGGCCCTCGCCACGCGCCCGCGCCTGCTGCTGCTGGACGAAGTCATGGCCGGGCTGCGCCCCACCGAATGCGACCAGATGGTCGGCGTGTTCCGCGACATCAACCGCGCCGACGGCCTCACCATCCTGCTCATCGAGCACGTGATGCGCGCCGTCATGGCGCTCGCCCAGCACATCGGCGTGCTCCACCACGGCGAAGTCATCGCCCGCGGCGCCCCCGAGGAAGTGGTGCGCAACCCTTCGGTGCTGGAATGCTACCTGGGCGAGGAAACCGAGGTCTGATGCTTTCAGTTCAGGACCTGGACCTCTTTTACGGCGACGCCCAGGCGCTCGACGCGGTGTCGCTCGAGGTGGGCGAAGGCGAGATCGTGGCCATCGTGGGCGCCAACGGCGCGGGCAAGTCGTCGCTCATCCGCACCATCGCCGGGATGCAGACGCCGCGCCGCGGAAAGATCGTGTTCAAGGACAAGGACATCTCAAGGCTGGAATCGCACGCCGTGTGCAACCTCGGCATAGGCCAGGTGGCCGAGGGCCGCCAGGTCTTTCCCAGCCTGACGGTGCTGGAGAATCTGGAGATGGGCGCCATGCTGCCGAGGGCGCGCGGCCACGCGAGGCGCGCGCTCGAGGATGTCTTCGCCATGTTTCCCAAGCTCGCGGAGCGGCGCGGCCAGCTCGCCGGCACCATGTCGGGCGGCGAGCAGCAGATGCTCGCCATCGCGCGCTGCCTGATGGGCGCCCCCGAGCTCATCATGTTCGACGAGCCCTCCCTCGGCCTTGCCCCGCTGGTGGTGCAGGAGGTGCTGCACAGCATCCGCCTGCTGAACGGCCGCGGCATCACCATCCTGCTGGTCGAGCAGAACGTCGCGGTGTCGCTCAAGCTCTCGAACCGCGCCTACGTGCTCGAGAACGGACGCATTGTGATGAGCGGCGCGGGCTCGCAGCTGCTCCACGACGACCGGGTGCGCCAGGCGTACATGGGGCTGTGAAGCGGCGCCGCCGCCCCCGGCAGGGCCAGTCGCTGCTGCACTGGGCTTACGACTCCCGGCACACCTGATGGTGCTCGCCCAGGCGCTGCTGGTGATCGTCGGCGCCGCGATGATTGCGGCCACGGCGCTGCCAATGGTGCGGGCGAAAGCGTGGTGGATCCGCTGGTTCGACTTCCCGCGCCTGCAGATCCTGGCGATCGCCTCGCTGGTGCTGCTCGCGTCCCTGTTCTTCGCCACCGATTCGCTTGCCTACTATGCATTCGTGGCGCTGCTCGCCGCCTCGCTCGCCTACCAGTGCTGGATGATGTTTCCCTACACGAAGCTCGCGCGAACGCAGGTCGAGCTTGCACGCCGCCCGACGCCGCAGGCCACGGTGTGCCTGCTGTTCGCCAACGTCCTCATGGAGAACCGCGAGTCCGCGCGCCTCAAGGCAATGATCGCCGAGGCCGCTCCCGACGTGGTGCTCGCGGTCGAGGCGGACGAGTGGTGGCGCGTGGAGCTCGCGTACCTGAAGCGCACGCATCCGCACGCCGTCGAGCATCCGCGCGACAACACATACGGCATGCTGCTGTATTCGCGCCTGGAGCTGGTCGACCCGCAGGTGAAGTTCCTCGTGCAGGAGGACGTGCCTTCGATCCACGCGCGCCTGCGCCTGCTCAGCGGCCCGGAAGTCGAGCTGCGCTGCCTGCACCCGCGCCCGCCGGCGCCGCAAGAGGCGGCCGAGTCGACCGAGCGCGACGCGGAGCTGCTGCAGGTGGGCAAGGACCTGAAGCGCCGCGGCGCGCCCGCCATCGTGGTGGGCGACCTGAACGACGTTGCGTGGTCGCGCAGCAACTACCGGTTCCTGGAAGTGAGCGGCCTGCTCGACCCCCGCGTGGGCCGCGGCTTCTTCCACACCTTCCACGCAAGCTACCCGTTCCTGCGCTACCCGCTCGACCACTGCTTCCATTCGAGGCACTTCCGGCTGGCGAGCTTCCGGCGGCTGGAGCGGTTCGGCTCGGACCACTTCCCGGTGTGCATCGCGCTCAGCTACGAGCCGGACGAGTCGTGAAGCCGGTCATCGCGATCCACGGCGGCGCCGGCTTCTCGCGCAGGACCCCGCCGCAGCCTTACCGCGCCGGACTGGCGCGCGCCCTCGCCGCGGGCTGGGACATTCTCGCGCGAGGGGGCACGAGCCTCGATGCGGTCAGCGCCGCAGTGGTCGCCCTCGAGGACGATGCGCTGTTCAACGCCGGGCGCGGCGCGGTGTACAACGCCGCCGGCGAGCACGAGCTCGACGCCTCCATCATGGACGGCGCCACGCTGCGCGCCGGCGCGGTCGCCGCCGTCGCGCGCATCCGCAACCCGGTGCTTGCCGCGCGCGCGGTCATGGACCACAGCCCGCATGTGCTGCTCGCCGGCACCGGCGCCGAGCGCTTTGCGCGCCGGCACGGGCTGAAAATGGAGAAGCCTTCCTATTTCTCCACGCCCGCGCGGCTCGCCGCGCTGCGCGGAAACCTGAAGCACCACCACGGCACGGTGGGCGCAGTGGCGCTCGACCGCAACGGCAACCTCGCCGCCGCCACCTCCACCGGCGGCTTCACCGGCAAGCTTCCCGGCCGCGTAGGCGACTCGCCGGTGATCGGCGCCGGCACCTGGGCCGACAACGCGACCTGCGCGCTGTCGGGCACCGGCCACGGCGAGCTTTTCCTGCGCACGGCGCTCGCCCACGACGTGGCTGCGCGCATCCGATACGGCAAACAGTCCCTCCCCGGCGCTGCAAGGAGTGCGTTGGCTGCAATCGCGCGCCTGGGCGGCGACGGCGGCCTCGTGGCGATCGATCGCCGCGGCAACCTCGCCCTGCCCTTCAACAGCGAAGCGATGCCGCGCGCATGCGTCGGCCGCGACGGCAAGCTGCGAGTTAGGATTGGCGCGTGAAAGTGGAGCTGCGTCACGCACCGTTGCCCGGACCGCTCGGCCTTTTCGCCTCCCACTACTGGTTCGTGGTATTCGACGGCGAGCATGTCGAGCGCTGGGAGGTATGGCAGCGCAAGCATGCTGGCGGCCGCGCCGTGGGCCACTTGCACTGCAACCTGAAGCCTCCGGACGCGGGCGTGGGCGGCGGCCCCATGTGCGTCGATGCCGCATGGAGCGGAGACGAGGCGTTGCGCATCAAGGAAGTCTTGCAGGCGGTGCAGGCGTATCCCTTCTGCGAGCGCTACCGCTATTGGCCAGGGCCGAACAGCAACACCTACGCCGCGTGGGTGCTGCGCCAGGCGGGCATCCGGCATCCCTTCGCCCGCCGGGCGATCGGCGCCGGCTACCTTGGGCGATAGGCGAAGCGATGCCCGACACGCGACGCAAGGTGCTCGCTGCGATGCGTCCGGAAGGCGCGGTTGCCGTCGAGCGCGCGCTGGGCGGCTACGTGGAGCTGGTCACGGCACATACCTTCGATGATGCGATGAAGCGCCTGCAGCAACGCGGCGACATTGCCCTCGTGCTGTGCGGCATCTATTTCGAAGAGACGCGCATGTTCGAGCTCCTGCGCACCGCCAAGCACAAATTTCCCGGCGTCCCGGTCGTCTGCTGCCGCATCGGCCAGAGCGAAGTGCCGCAGGTCACCCTGGAAGCGATCGGCATCGCGGCGAAGAGCATGGGCGCCGAGGAGTTCGTCGACGTGCCACTGCTGCGTCCGGACGCCGCGGCCGACCAGGAATTCCGCCGCCTGGTGCTGCGCCACTTGCGCTAGCCGCGGCCCGGCTACGCCGCCTGCCCCTGACCGACGGGCGCCTCCGCGGCGGGCGCCTTGAGGAATATCAGCGTGACCGTGGTGCCCCCGGGCTGCGAGTCGATGTGCACGTCGCCGCCGATCTGGCGCATTAAGCCGTACACCTGTGCGAGGCCCAGCCCAGTCCCCTGCGTACCCTTGGTCGAGAAGTATGGCTCGAACACGCGCCGGCGCGCCTCCGCGCTCATCCCCGAGCCATCGTCAGTGACCGAGAGGCAAACGCAGGACGGGCTCTTCGGGTCGTTGCAGGTCTTGAGGATCACGCTGCCCGCGCCCGCGTCCCGGGCATTCACCAGCAGGTTGACGAGCGCGACCTCAAGCTCGGTCTCATCCAGAAGGCAACGCGCTACGCCGGCGCCCAGGTCGGTTCCCAGCCGCAGGTTTGGACCGGTCGCCTGGCGCAGCAGCTCGATTCCCGCGGTGATGAGCAGGTTGAGATCCGTTGGCTGCACATGAAGCGGCTGGCGGCGGGCAAAAGCGCGCAGCTGGTCGACGAGCTGCGAGCCGCGCAGCACCGCGCGCTCGGCCACCGCCACCGCCTCGCGTACGCGCTGCGGGTCCGGCGCCGCCTGGACCACGCGCAGGGTCGCCGACACCACGTGGAGCAGGTTGGCAAAATCATGGCTCACGCCGCCCGTCAGATATCCCAGCGCCTCCAGCTTGTCCGATTGCATGCGGCGCTCGCGCGCGAGCTCGCGGCTGCGTTGCTGGCGGATGAACAACCACAGCAACGCTGCAAGCAGCAGCGCCAGCGCGCCCAGCCCCAGCGCAGCGCCGAGCGCGGTTTCGCGCCACGTGCCCAGGATCCCCTGAGTGCTTTGCCCCATGGCCACCACCAGCGGCATTTCATCGAGCGCGCGGTAGCTCACCAGGCGCTCATAGGAATACACGCCTGAGCGGGTGATGTACGACCCGGCCGCGGCGCTCGGCAAGTGCTTTTTGAATATGGCGAACGAGGCGAAAGACTGGCCGATCTCGCTTTCCCGGTGGGGATGGCGCGCGATCAGCGTGCCATCCCGATGGAACAGCATGACGGAGTCTGCGGTGCCCAGCCCGAGGCGGGTGTAGAGCAGCTCGAAATACTCCGGCAGCAGCGCCGCCACCGCGACGCCGCGGAACTCGTCCTCGCCGATGCGCCGCGTGACCGCAAGAAACCAGCCCAAAGCCGAACGGCTGCGCAGCGGGCGACCGATGTAGCGCTCGAGCGACGGGTCGTCGCGATGCGCCTGGAAGTACTCCCGATCCGCCAGCGACACGTCGGGCGTCGCCGGGTAGTCCGTGTCGTGAAGGACGCGGCCGTCCGGCCCGACGACGAAAATGGCGCGCGCGTACGGCTGCAATGCCTGCAGCCGCTCGGCGAGCGCTACCTGGGACGCCGCGTCGTGCCTCGCCAACGCCGGCGTGCGGCGCAGCTCCGCCGCAACCCCGAAACTGGAACGTGCGCGCCGTGTGGGCATCCAGCGCCATGACCAGCGCTTCGGCATTGCGCGTCGCGCGCTGCAGCGCTTCCTGCCGCTCGCCGTACAGGAAAGCGCCCACGATCGCGCCGTAAGCACGATCAGCGCCCGCGCATGCATCGGGAAATGTTAGGGCGAAAAAATGCGCCTGTCTGTCGCTCAGACTGTGACGAGGAGCGCGACCGGGAAGCGCGACAGGAGCGCGGCAAGCGGCTGCACGCCGCCGCTGATCGGCTCGTCCGTCAGCACGTTGCGGTAGGAGCCGTCGGGCAAAGGCAGCCGGGCGGCACCCCAGACGCGCTCGCCCAGCGGCGCGAAGTCGCTTTCCTTCATGATCCCCGCAAAAAGACGCGGCGCGACAGCGATGATCGAGGCACTGCCGTGGCTTAGCGAGAAGGCGGCGATGTTCTCCTGGCGGCCGCCGTCGGCGTGCAGCGGCGTGTACTTGCCGCCATGGAACAGGCGCGGATGCGCGCGCCGTACCTCGAGTCCCTTTCGAATCACATGCAGCTTCGCCCGGCCGTCGGCGATGTTCTGCAGGAGGATGCCCGGATCTTGTTGCGCTTCGTCGAGAAATTTCCGTCGAAGATCGTAGTCGACCGGCCGCCGGTTGTCGGGATCGACCAGGCTGAAATCCCACAGCTCCGTGCCCTGGTAGTAGTCCGGTACGCCGGGCGAGGCCACCTTGATCAGCGCCTGCGACAGC
>CBDDSA010000277.1:0-9914 GCA_965233185.1 uncultured bacterium | reverse complement strand
CCGGCAGCGACGGCGAATCCCGGTGGATCGCATCAAACAGCGCCATGCCGTCCATCCCCTGCATCCTCAGGTCCGTCACCACCACCTGCGGGCGCGACACCGCCAGCGCCGCCAGCGCCGCCTCCCCCGACTCCACCGCCGCCACCGCATACCCCGCCGCCGTCAGCCGCATCGCGATCAGCTGCAGCAAATCCTTGTCGTCGTCGACCAGCAGCACCTTTGCGTTTTCAGCGCTCATGTTCCAAAAGCCTTTTCTAGTATGGAAACTTCCGTGGAACTTCTACGTCACTGTCGTTACGCGGCGTCGGCGAGCGCCCGCGCCGAACGGCGCGGCAGCGTGACCCGGAAATGGCCGCCGCCGCCCTCCGGCACCACGTCGATATGCCCGCCGTGCGCCTCGACCAGCTCGCGGGCGATGGCAAGGCCCAGGCCGCTGCCCTTCACCCGGCCGCCGTCGCCTTTGCCGCGGCCGCGCACGAACAGGTTGAAAATCGACTCGCGCTCCTCGGCCGACACGCCCGGCCCGGAGTCGATCACGTCGATCATCGCCTCGCCCGACTCCACGCGCGCGCGCACCGTGATGGTGCCGCCCGCCGGTGTGAACTTCACCGCGTTGCTGATGAGATTATCGACGATCGAGCGCAATTTTTCCGGATCGGCTTCCAGCGTGGCCGGCTGCGCCTCGATCGCGAGGCGCAAGCCCTTGGACTGCGCCGCCAGCTCGTGCGCCGCGGCGGCCTCGGCGACCAGGGCGTCGAGCACCACCGGCTTCATCTCGAGCGAGGCGGCGGCGTGCAGCGCGCGCTGGTAGTCGAGCAGCTCCTCGATCAGGCGTTGCAGCTTCACGCTGTTGTCGCGCATGATCGAGACCACCTGGCGCTGCGCCGGGGCGAGCGGCCCGGCCACCTCGTCGTTGAGCAACTCGGCGCCTTCGCGCAGCGCGGTGAGCGGCGTCTTCAGCTCGTGCGACACGTGGCGCAGGAAGCGGTTTTTCTGCGTCTCGAACTCGTCCAGCCGCCTTCGCAGCCAGTCCAGACGCCGGCCGAGGTAGCGCAGGTCCTCGGGGCCGCGCACCGAGATCGGCCGCGAGAAGTCGGCGCCGCCGAGCTGGCGGATGGCGTTGTCGATGGAGGCGATCGGGCGCGCGATATAGCGCGTAAGCGCGAGCGCGATGGTGAGCGCGACCGCGGTGCTGAAGATGAGCAGCAGCATCACGCCGCGCTGCGCATCGTCGGCGCTGGCGCGCAGCCGCTCCACTTCGCGGTCGACCACCCGGTTGTTGATGTCGACCACCTCGCGTGCGCTGTCGATGAGGCGGTCGACGCGCTCGGTGACCTCCGCCGCGTCCACTTTCGGGCGCGGCACCGCGGTCAGCAGGTCGTACAGCCCCTGCTCCTCGACCAGCGTGCGGTTGAGCGCCCAGAGCTGCGCGTGGTCCAGCGGCAGCTGCGAGATTTCCTCGCCCAGCTGGCGGAAGCTGCGGTGCACGCGCGCATAGCCTTCGAGGATCTCGGCGTCGTGCAGCACCGCCACCTGCTGCGCCAGGCGCTCGATGGTGCCGATGCGGTCCACGAGGGAGCGGCTGGCGCGGGCCGCCTCGGATGCGTTGAAGACCGCGCTACGGCTTTGCCCGGCCAGGCGCTCGGTGTTCCAGGCCGAATAGGCAAGCGCGCCGACCAGCGGCAGCGCCACCAAAGTGAAGCCGGCGAGCAACAGTCCGAGGAAGGAGCGCGGGTAAAAAATCACGGGGGTGAAATAGTTGCACGGGCTTGGACAACATCCAATGTCACGTGTTCACGACAGCGGCATGATCCGTTTGTCGCTCCCGCACGACGGTAGCGCCGCCCAGGAGACGATTGACACCGACTACCGTGCAATGCGATGGCACATCCAGCGTGACCACGGCGTTCGCCCCGACGGTGGCGCCGCGTCCCACGCGCACCGCGCCCAGGATCTTGGCCCCCGCGCCGATGAACACGTTGTCTTCGATGACGGGCGCGCCCGGGTCGGCCGGATGCTTGGCGCCGATGGTCACCTGGTGCATGACGGTGACCCGGCTGCCGAGCAGCGCATTGCGGTGGATCACGATGCCGTAAGGATGCGGCATGAGGACCGGCGAGCGCAGGCGGCAGGCGATGGTGCAGTTGAGCAGCGTTTCCATGAAGTCAGACAGCCCGGGGACGTTCTGGCGGCGGGCAAATTGCAGCAGGCGGGCGGCCAGCGGATTGCCGCCGACCACCGCCTCGGGGTGGCGGCGCTCGACGCGGCACTCGAGCCAGCGCAGCAGCGCGCGCTCGACTTTCGCCGCTGCCGCCGGCAGCGCCTGCGCCTTGTCGACCGTGATGAGCTCCTGGAAGCGATGGCGCAGGCCATCGGGCGGATCGACGGCAATGCCCACCTCGGCGCGCCAGGCCTTGTCGGCGTCCACGGTGGCAATGCCCGCCGGCGCCAAGTCGCGCTCCACCCGCTCGCGCAGCTGCGTGCTCTCGGGACCGAGGAAGGTGATGCGCGTGCGCGCCGGCCGCACCAGGCTCTCGAAGTAGACCCCGAGCCGCGCGGCAAGCGACAGGCTGTCGGGCCACACCGCGCGGTGCAGCGCGCGGCGCAGGCGCGCCAGCTCGGCGCGCACGCCATCCCAGCTTGCGTGCTTGGCCGCCTGCGCGATCAGGCGGATATCGCGCCGGGTGCGCCAGTAGCGGCCGACGCGCTCGATCGCGCCGCGCGGGTCGGCGGCCCACTTGCCGCACAGCCAGCTCGCGCGCGCCTCGTCGATCGCGCCGTGCTCCACGGCGTCGAGCAGCCCATAGAGGAACAGCGCGTCCGGCGCCCCGGGCAGCAGCTCTTCGGCGCGCAGCAGGCGGCGGCCGGCGCGGCAATAGTCGGCGACGATGCGCAAGGCGAGGAAGCTCGGCCGGCCGACGTCGTCGCTCCAGGCAAGCAGCATGTGCCAGCACTGCGGCTCGGGCCGCGCGAGCTGGACCAGCGCGAGGTCGAAATCCTGCGCGAAGCGGGCGACCCGCCGCGGCATGCTTGCTAGGGCATCGCGCGCCACCGCGATTTCGCCTTCCTGGGCGAGCGGACGAAACGCCACCCCGTCGTCGCGCAGGCGATCGAAAAACGCTTGGGCGACGTAGGCTCGCTCGTCCATCAGGCCGTAAGGATCATCGAAGCGCGGATTCCCTGCAACAGGCATGCCAGCTAGCATAGTCCTGATGAATCAAACAGATCATGCCGCGGTGGATTTACGTAACGTCGCCGCGGCGCGACATGACTACAATCCCGTCCCATGAAAACAGCGCAAGCCGTCTTCGCCGCCTCCCTGTTGGCGCCCGCCGTGGCGCTGGCCTTCGAAACCGTCGATACCCTGCCCTGGCCCTCCAGCGGGCGCTTTCCCGCCTATGCGGTGGAATCCCGCGGCGCGCCCACCGACCTGTGGCTGCAGGGCGGCATCATGTACGACGATAACCTGCTGCGCCTGGAAAGCGGCGCGATCGACGATACGGTGACGCGCTTCGGCGGCGGCTTTCGCCATGCCCAGCGCGTGATCGGGCGCCAGAACCTGGTGGTGGAGGCGCGCGCCGACTATTACATGTTCGACCGGCTGAACGACCTGAACCACCTGGGGTATTCGGCCGCGGCCGACTGGCGCTGGGAGCTGGGCAACAAGCTGTCCGGGTCGCTGCTGCTGGGCCGCGATCGGCGCCTGTCCGACCTGGGCGAGACGCAATCGGCGGTGCGCAGCCTCGTCACCGGTACGCGCCTCACCGGCAGCGCGGCCTACCTCCTCACGCCGAGCGTGCGCCTGCGCGGCGGCCTGGGCGGGGCCGTCTCGGAGCGCGACACGCGCGCCGACGCCGAGACGCGTGCGACCAGCGCGATTGCCGCGGTGGACTATGTCAGCCCGCTGGGCAACGCCGTCGGCGTGGAGCTGCGCGGCGCCGACGGCGATGCGCCGGTGGACGAGGACATCCTCGGCATCGCGCTGGTGAACAACGACTTCAAGGAGCGCGAGGTGTCGCTCGTCGCCACCTATGCCCTCGGGCCGCGCCTGCGCGCCGACGGGCGCGTCGGCCGCACCACGCGCGAGTACAGCGAGCTGCCGAGCCGCGACTTCGAGGGCACCACCTGGCGCGTCGGCGGCGAGTGGCTGCCGGGCAACAAGACCAGCATCGCGGTCGCGTTCTTCAAGGAGCCGCGCTCGATCATCGACATCGCCGCGGGCCACGTGGTGGTGAAGGGCTTCACCGTCGGCCCGAGCTGGGCGGCCACCGCCAAGCTGGTGTTCTCGCTGCGGCTGCTGCACGAGGAGCGCGAGTTCCAGGGCGACCCGCGCCTCGCGCTGGGCCTGGTGCCGCTGCGCGACGAAACCATCGACGGCTGGCGCTTCGGCATCGGCTGGGAGCCGCAGCGGCACTGGCAGGTGGGGCTAGCGCTCGACACGGGCAAGCGCGACTCCAACTTCGTCGACCGCGACTACGACTTCACCTCGGTCAGCGCCAACGTGGCCTGGCGCTACTGAGAGCGGCCGTAGGCATCCTCGAAGCGCACGATGTCGTCCTCGCCGAGGTAGCTGCCCGACTGCACCTCGATCAGCTCCAAGGGCAGCCGCCCGGGGTTCTCCAGGCGGTGGCGCGTGCCGGGCGGGATGTAGGTGGACTCGTTCTCGGTCAGCAGGAAGCTTTCCTCGCCGCGCACTACGCGGGCGGTGCCGCGCACCACGATCCAGTGCTCGGCGCGGTGATAGTGCATCTGCAGCGACAGCGCCGCGCCCGGCTCCACCACGATGCGCTTCACCTGGAAGCGCTCGCCGCGCTCGATGCTGTCGTAGGTTCCCCACGGCCGGTGCACCTTGCGGTGCGCGAGGCTCTCGCGCCGACCCTGCGCCTTCAGCTGCGCCGCGAGGCGGCCGACCGCCTGCGCCTGGTCCTTGCGGGCCACCATGACGGCATCGGGCGTCTCGATCACCACCACATCGTCCAGCCCGACGCAGGCCACCATGCGGTGCTGCGCGAGCACCAGCGCGTTGGTGGTATCCGCCAGGTGCACGTCCCCGCGCGCCACGTTGCCTTCGGCGTCCTTCGGCTGCACCTGCCACAGGGCGTCCCAAGCGCCCACGTCGGACCAGCCGGCGTCCATGCGCACCACCACCGCCTCGAGCGGGGCAGGACCGTGCGACAGGCGCTCGAGCACCGCGTAGTCGATGGAATCGGCGGGACAGTCGGCGAAGGTTTGCGGGTCGACGCGCAGGAACGCGCCGTCGCGCACGCCTTGGCGATAGGATCGCTCGCAGGCGGCGAGGATGTCCTTGCGGAAGCTGCCGATGGCGTCGATCCATACCGAGGCGCGAACCGCGACGATGCCGGCGTTCCAGAAGTAGCTCTTATCGCGCGCGTAGGCCTCCGCCGAGGCGCGGTCGGGCTTTTCGACGAAGGCTTCGAAAAAGCAGGCTTCGGCGTCCCGGCCCACCGGCCGCCCGGCACGCACGTAGCCGTAGCCGGTCTCGGCGGAAGACGGCGGCACGCCGAAAATCACCAGGTGTCCGTGGCGCGCCAGCGCCGCGCCGCGCTCCACCGCCCGCTGGAACGCGTCGTTGCGCAGGATGATGTGGTCCGAGGGCATGACGAGCAGCACCGGGTCGTCGGCGGTCACCGCATGCACCGCCGCGAGCGTCAGCGCAGGCGCGGTGCCGCGCCCCTGGGGCTCAAGCAGGATCGCCTTGGGGCGCGCGCCGATACGTTTGAGCTGGTCGGCCACCATGAAGCGATGCGCCTCGTTGCAGATCACCAGCGGCTCCACCGTGGCGGCGAGCCCGCGGCAGCGCGCCCCGGTTTCCTGCAGCAGCGTGTGGTCGCCGCCGTCCAAGGCATGCAGCGGCTTGGGATGCTGCTCGCGCGAAAGCGGCCAGAGCCGCGTGCCCGATCCACCGCACAGCACCACCGGCTGGATCAGCGTCGGAGTGACGCCCAGTTCGATCACAGTCCCCCTGCCTCCTCGTTACCAGCCCCAGTCTGCGACAAGCGCGCGTGTTAATCCGCCTGGGCGCACTCCCCCATCCGGCGCATCTACTCGGGCTTCCAGCGGCGCGTGCGGTACTGGATCTTGGGCGCGGCCTTAGGTCGTTCCTGCGGCTCGGGCGGCGCAGATTCGCGCGGCGCCGGCTCGTAGACCGCCACCTTGACCTCGCGGCGCCTGGCGGCCGGCTTGGGCTTGTGCTCGGTCTCCTGGGGGTGCGCCTGCTCGCCTTCGCGGGCATTGCGCCCGCGCAGGCGGCCCGAGGCGTACAGGTAACCGGCGGCGGTGGCAGCAGCACTCATGCTTCGTTCTCTCTCTAAGTATTGCCCGGCATCCAGGCCGAGCGTTTCTGGATCAGGTTCATGTAGCAGCGCACCAGCGGATCGCGGGCCTCCAGGCCGGCGCCGCCGGCGAGCGCATGGTGCAGCAGCGAGCCGAGCAGGTAGACCAGCGTGAGCGCGCCGATCACGCGCGGGCGCCAGGTCCACTCCGGGTAGGCGAGCAGCGCAAAATCGTGCGCGCGCTTCATCGCCGAGTGCAGGAATGCCTGGGTCATCGCTCGCCCGTGCAGCGCGCGCTGCACCATCACGTAGTGCAGCACGTCGTCGAGCGGGCTCGCCTCGCAGCGCGCGTTGCCCCAGTCGTAGACGAAAAGCTGCGCGCCCAGGGTGCGGATGTTCCAGGGCGCGAAATCGCCCTGCGAAAGCACGTAGGGCCCGGTCCAGTACAAGAGCGCGGTCTCGCAGTCCCGGTACGCGGATTTGAGCGTGGCGAGCGCTTTGGGCGCCACGCGGCCCTCGAGCCGGCGTAGCGAGCCTTGCAGCTGCTCGCAGCAGCCGGAGACTTCGAAGTCGGTCGAGCGAAAGCGCGCCTTGCCCAGGCTCGCAAGAAAGCGTTCGTGTCCCGGCGTGAAGGCGCGCGTCTCGCCCAGGCCCTGGGCCACCGTGACGACGAGGAAGCGCCGGCCCTGCGCGTTCAGGCCTTCCTGGAGCAGGCGGGGCACCTGGCCGTCGAGGCCAGGCACGCCGGCGAGCTCGCGCAGCCACACGGCCTCGCGCGCGAGCTGGTGATCGCCCGGCTCGTCCGTCGCGGTCTTCACGAGCGAGTACGTCACCATGGCAGCGCGACCACCGGATAGGCCGCCATCAGCGCAAGGCACGCAGCCGTGAAGCACAAGGCGTAGGCAATTCTCAGAGAGGCCCGCATCGCAGGTTTGGCTATTATGGTTCCCCAGCACGAGCAAGGGTCATACCAGGCACCCGGCTACTCCCCAAAACAAGCACTTGCGTTTCGGCCGCGCGGAAATAACGTCGTCGCCCGGGGACCGCACTTGCGCCATTTACACTCAACCGGCTGATTTTTCTCGCAACGTCACGTCTCGCGGGCGCGACGTCGATGGCCGACTAACCGTGTAATTGCTTCCACCATCGCGCCGTGCTGCGCCTTGCCTTGTCCGGCGATGTCGAGCGCGGCGCCGTGCGCCACCGAAGAAAACAGTACCGGCGTGCCGATGGTGAGGCCGGCCACGCGGTTGGGCGCCAGGAGCTTGGCCGCGACATGGCCCTGGTCGTGCAGCATGACGACGTAGGCATCGTAGCCGGATCGCTGGATGAGCGTGTCGGCGCCGATGGGGCCGTCGGCCACGATGCCTTCGCTGCGCGCCGCCTCGATCGCCGGCATCACGGTCCGCTCCTCCTCGCTGCCGAACAGGCCGCCCTCGCCCGCGTGCGGGTTCACCCCGCCGACCGCGATGGCCGGCCGGTCGATGCCCATGGCGCGCAAGGCCTCGTGCGCCGCGCGGATCGTGCGCAGCACCCGCTCGCGGGTGATCATGCCCAGCGCCTGCCGCACGCCCGCGTGCAGCGTGACGTGCGCAATGCGCACTTCGCGTCCCTGCCAATGGAAGCACAGCATGAGGATGCCGTCTTGCGGCGCCAGGCCCGCCGTGCGCGCGACGAACGACGGATAGCCGTCGAAGTCGAAACCGGCCGCGTGGATCGCGGTCTCGGTGTGCGGCGCCGCCACCACCGCGTGATACTCGCCGGCGAGCGCGCCTTCGATCGCGGCGCGCGCCGAATCGAGCGCCGCGCGCCCGTGCGCGGGGCGAATGGCGCCGATCTCCAGTTCTCCGGGGGCAAGCTGCCTGCGGTCCACCAGCGTGATTCCGCGCAGCGACAGGCCGCAGGCGCGGGCATGCGCCTCGAGCGCGCCGCTATCGCCGATCACGATGGGCTCGCACATCGCGCGCACCCGCTCGTCGAGCGCCGCCTTGATCGAGATTTCCGGCCCGATGCCGCCGGGGTCCCCTGTCGCGATCGCGAGTCGCAGCTGCATGGCGGAAGTTTCTCATGCGCGCCGGCATGCGGCTTGCACGGCGCGTGAACCATGAAGAAGAAGCGACCCGCCAAGCGCATCGCCAGCCGGCTGCGCGCAGTCTCCGACGAGCTCGGCGTGACGATGCCGAAAAAGGTCCGCCGCAGCAGCGCCGGGGTGAAACAGGCGCCGCGGGCGAAGCCGCGCAAGGTCCGCTAAGCCCGCCGTGCCCACCCTTCTGGTCACCGGCGCCGGCCGCGGGCTGGGCCGCGAGCTCGCGCGCCAGTATGCAGAGGACGGCTGGCGCGTCATCGGCACGCTGCGCAAGCCCGTGCCCGGCTTGCCCGAGAGCCTCACGCTCGACGTGTCCGATGCGGCGCAGGTAAGGCGCCTGTCGTCGCAGCTCGCGGGCGTGCCGATCGACCTTCTCTGGTGCAACGCGGGGATCGTCGGCCGGCGCGGCAACCGGTTGGGCAGCTTCGACTACGCCGACTGGGAGCAGATCCTGCGGGTGAACCTGCTCGGCGCCGCGGCGGTGATCGAGGCGCTGGTCGAGAACGTCGCGGCGAGCGAGCGCAAGACGGTCTGCGTAATGTCGAGCCGCCTGGGGTCCATCGAGGAAACCACCGGCGAGACGCTGCCTTATGCCACCAGCAAGGCCGGGCTCAACCTGCTTGCCAAGGGCCTCGCGCGCACGCTCGCGCCGCGCGGCATCACCGTGGTGGCGCTCAGTCCCGGCTGGGTGCAGACCGACATGGGCGGGCAATCCGCGCCATTGACGCCGGAGGCATCGGTGCGCGGGCTGCGCCGCGTGATCGAGGACCTGCGGCCGGCGGATTCGGGGAAGTTCCTCGCTTACGACGGCTCGCGCATCCCCTGGTAGCACGCGTCTCGACGGTTCCGCGACGCCCTGTAGCTATCCGGCGACTTGCGCCGTGCGGGCGGGCTCTCGCATCATGGGCGCTGTTTCAGGGAGAGGAAAAATCAAATGCAGCGGGCAGAACTCGACGAGTTTCGCCTAGCGCCGCGCGTCTGGTTCCCGAAGAAGGGCGCCGGAGAGGCGGGGGGCGGTGCCGAGCCGGCGAGAAAAGCGGCACCGCGCCGGGTACTGGTCGTGGAGGACAACCTGGATGCGGTGCATAGCCTGGTCATGCTGCTGCGCCAGGACGGCCATCAGGTGGATTTCGCCATTAACGGCTACGCCGCGATGGAGGTGGCGAGGCGCTTTCGGCCGCAAGTGGTGCTGCTCGATCTCGGGTTGCCGGGGCTGGATGGATTCGACGTCTGCGCCCGCCTGAAGCGCGAGCCGGGTATGGAGGCGCTGCGCTGCGTCGCGGTTACGGCTTACGGCACCGACGATTACCGCAAGAGGGCGCTCGCCGCCGGGTTTGACCTGCACATCCTGAAGCCGTACGACCCGCACAAGCTGCTGGCGATCGTCCGCAACCTCTAGAGAGTAACTGGGAGCGCTGCCGCTTCGGTCAAGCGGGTCTGCAGTACGTCGATGCCCATGTCTTTCAGCCGCTTGAGCAGGCGGCTGGCCGTTCGGGCGCGGTTGCGTTGATCGAAGTGGGCGGGACCGAGGTCGC
>CBDDSA010000276.1:0-13024 GCA_965233185.1 uncultured bacterium | reverse complement strand
AACAGGAAGTCCGAGAGGTAGCTGATGACGTGCTTCTCGGTGCCTTCGACCGAGTCGGCGACCGTCTGGTCGGGGTCGGGGCCTTCGCGCATCTGGTCGAAGTACGCCGGCTGCACGTTGGCGCCCAGGCGCACCTGCCCCGAGTCGGGCGCGAGCGTGCCCAGGATCAGCTTGAGCACGGTGGTCTTGCCGGCGCCGTTGGGGCCGATGAGCCCGAGGCGGTCGCCGCGGCTCACGATGAGGTCCAGGTTCTTCACGATTGCCCGGGCGCCGTAGCTCTTCGACACCCCGGTGAGCTCGCACACCAGCTTGCCCGAGCGCTGGCCTTCGCCGATGGCGAGCTTCAGGTTGCCGGCGCGCGCGCGGCGGGCGGCGCGCGCCTCGCGCAGCCGCTCCAGGCGCCGCACCCGGCCTTCGTTGCGCGTGCGCCGCGCCTCGATGCCCTTGCGGATCCACGCCTCCTCCTGCGCCCAGAACTTGTCGAACTTGCGCTGAACCACCGACTCGACCGCGAGCTGGTCGGCCTTCAGGGCTTCGTAGCGCGAATAATTTCCCGGGTAGGACAGCAGCCGCCCGCGGTCGAGCTCCAGGATGCGCGTGGCGACCCGGTCGAGGAACGCGCGGTCGTGGGTGATCACCATGGCGCTGGGCTGCTTCGCCACCAGGCCCTCCAGCAGCTCGATCGCCTGCACGTCCAGGTGGTTGGTGGGCTCGTCCAGCAGCAGGAGCTCCGGCTCGAGCGCGAAGGCGAGCGCCAGCGCGGCGCGCTTGCGCTCGCCGCCGGAGGCCGCCGCGGGCGAGGCCCCCGGATCCACCTGGAAAAGGTCAAGGTACTTGTCCAGCTTGTGCTCCTGGGCCACCGCGGCGCGCGCGAGCAGGCTCGCTTTCAGCGTGGGCCGCTCCGGCAGCACCGGCTCCTGCTCCACCAGCGCGATGGACAGCGCGTCGCGCTTGCGCAGCTCGCCGTCGTCCAGCGCCGTCAGCCCCGCGATCACGGCGAGGAGCGATGACTTCCCCGTGCCGTTGCGCCCGATGAGCCCGATGCGCTCGCCCGCCTCCAGCGAGAACGAGGCGCGGTCGAGCAGCGGAAAGTCGCCGTAGGCGAGCTCCGCGTCCTGCAGCGTCAGAAGCGGCATGTCAATGGCAAAGTTAATTTGAAGCGAGGCGCAGCATAGACGATCATCGCGCTGCAGGCGCCTGCGGACAGGGAGGCATGGGAGGGCACATGGGAAAGTGGTGGACTGGCGTGGTACAGGGGCTGACCGGGGGCAGGGCCCCCAGCGCGGACGGCCTGGCCGAGATCAAGTGGCCGGAGTTCGAGCTGCTGCTGGGCGAGGGGTTCCGCCTGCAGGGGTTCCTGGTGACGGAAAGCGCCGACGAGAAGCTGGTGCTGCAGAAGGGCGAGGAGCGCTTCATCGTGCAGTGCAAGCACTGGCGCTCGCCGAAAGTGGACGTGGCCGCGGTGCGGGAGCTTTTCGGGGTGATGGCGGCGAGCGGGGCGGCCGGCGGCTTCGTGGTGAGCGCCGGCGGCTTCAGCGCGGATGCCGCATCGTTCGCCGAGCACTGCCAGATCCGGCTGATCGACGGGGCAGCGCTTGCCGGGATGCTGGAGAAGGCGCGGCAGACCCTCACCATGCCGCCGAGAATCGAGCCGCGCCTGGGCGCGGCCAAGCCGCAGTGCCCGCGCTGCACCCGCACCATGATCCAGCGGGTGGGCGAGCAGGGCTCGAATGCCGGCCGGCCGTTCTGGGGCTGCCCGGCGTTTCCGGATTGCCGCGGCACGCTGCCCATCTAAAATGCGCCGGGATGCTCAAGCTCAACCCGAATTCGCTGTTCGCCGTCCTGCTGCGCTCGCCGTGGTGGGCGAGCCTGGGGCTCGCCTCGGGCGTGTTCTTCATTGCGCGGATTTTCGTCCCGCCGGTCTACGCGGCCCTGGTGCCGCTGCCTTTCCTGGTGATCGCCGGCATCGTCATCTGGCGCCGGCTGCAGCGGCCCAGCGCCCGCAAGGTGGCCGCGCGGCTTGAGGCGCTGCGCGCGCTGCCGCGCGAGGAGTTCGCCGCCACGCTGGAGCAGGGCTTCCGGCGCCAGGGCTACGGCGTGACGCGCATCGGCAGCGACTTTCAGCTCACCCGGTCCGGGCGCGTCTCGCTGGTGGACTGCAAGCGCTGGAAGGCCACGCGCACCGGCGTCGAGCCGCTGCGCGAATTCCACGCCGCCGGCGAGAAGAGCAAGGCGCAGGAGCTCATCTACGTCGCGACCGGCGAGGTGACGCAGAACGCGCGGGCTTTCGCCCAGCAGAAGAACATCCGCCTGCTGGGCGACGAGGAGCTCGCGCAGCTCGTGCGATGAAGCCGCCCGGCTACCGCGACCAGGCCCTCAAGCTGCTGCCGTGGATCTGCGCGCGCTGCGCGCGCGAGTTCGACGCCAAGCGGGTGCGCGAGCTCACCGTGCACCACAAGGACGGCAACCATGACCACAACCCGCCCGACGGCAGCAACTGGGAGCTCCTGTGCATCTACTGCCACGAGAACGAGCACGCGCGGGTGGAGGATGCCAGGGCCGCGCCGCCGGAGCCGCCGCGGGAAGAAAAGCGCGCTACGTACCGCGCGCTCGCGGGCCTGGGCGAGCTGCTGAAGAAAAAGGAGCGCGGTCGCTGACCAGCTCGTAGCAGCTGCAGGCGGCGGCTTCCAGGCCGGTGTCGTCCAGGATGTCGATGTTGCCGCGGCTGTAGTGGATCAGGCCGCGCTGCTGCAGGTCCGAGGCGGCCTCGGTGACGCCCACGCGCCGCACGCCGAGCATGTGGCCGAGGAACTCGTGCGTGAGGTGGAATTGCCCGCTGCACAGGCGGTCGCGCGTCATGAGCAGCCAGCGCGCGAGGCGCGCGTCGACCAGGTGGAAGCGGTTGCACGCCGCGGTCTGCGTGATCTGCGCCATGAGCGCGTGGGTGTAGCGGTGCAGCGCGGTGCGCAGCGGCGGGCTCGCGTCGAAGGCCTTGCGAAAGCGCGTGGCGCTCATCTGCAGCGCGCCGCCGGCGCCCTGCACCACGGCGCGTACCGGCGATACCGCGATGCCCAGGGCGAGCGGAATGCCGACCATGCCTTCGCGGCCCACCAGGCCGACTTCGAGCGCCGCGTGCTCGTCGACCACGGTGAGCAGCGACACCACCGAGCGGCCGGGGAAATAGACCTCGGTAATAACGCCGCCGGGCTGATACAGCACGTCGCCGAAGACGAGCGCGACCGGAGCCAGCCCCGGCAAAAGCGCGAGGTAGGTCTTGTGCGGCAAAGCGGCGAGCAGGCTGTTTTCGGGTAAATCGCTGCGCGCCTTGCGGTCGAGGCGCTTTGGCATCCTGGGTTCATTCTGGACGCCGCGCGGACCCGTGTATGTTCGCGAGCCCACATAGTGAAACTACGGCAGCAGGCGATCGTACTCGCGCTTCACCACGCCGTAGCACTCGCATACCGCCGACTCCAGGCGCTTGCGATCCAGCACCTGGATGCGTCCCCGGGTGTACTCGATCAGCCCGGCCGCCTGCAGCTTGCCCGCGGCTTCGGTGACCCCCTCGCGGCGCACGCCCAGCATGTTGGCGATGAGCTCCTGCGTCATCGTCAGCCGGTCCGACGACAGCCGGTCGAGCATCAGCAGCAGCCAGCGGCATAGCTGCTGGTCGACCGCGTGGTGCCGGTTGCACACCGCGGTTTGCGTCATCTGGGTAATCAGGGCCTGGGTGAAGCGCAGCATCAGGTGCTGCACTTCGCCGCTCGACTCGAAATGGCGCTTGAGCATCGCCGCGCGCAGGCGATAGCCATGGCCCGCGCTTTGCACCACGGCGCGGCTGGGCGTGGTCTCGCCGCCCATGAAAAGCGAGATGCCCACCAGGCCCTCGTTGCCGGTGACCGCGATCTCCGTGGACGAGCCGTTCTCCAGCACGTAGAGCAGCGAGACGATGGAGTCGGTGGGAAAGTACACGTAGCCCTGCGGGCCGCCGGACTCGTACACCGCCAGTCCGAGCGGCATGGCGACCGGCTCCAGGTGCGGCGCCAGCGCCTCGTAATCGGGCGCGGGAAGGGCCGCCAGCAGCCGGTTTTCCTTCGGCAGCAGATGCTGCGGGGAAATCGCGATCGCCATGCGGGCATGGTACGCGCCTTTGTCCGCTAGCGGACGGACAATTGCGCTATGCCGGGTAGCGCACAGAGCGGCACTGTGCCGATACGCGAGCATGCGGCCATGACCATATCGCGCACGATGGGAATGCTCGGCCTGGCCGCCGTCCTCGGACTTGTCGCTGCCCTCGGCCCAATGGCCAGCGATGCCGGCGCGCAGCTCCTGCAGCCGCCTGCGGCACGGCCCGATGCCCTGATGAGCGCGGTGACTGCCGAAGTCACCGCGATCTTGCGGGAGGACCTTGCCGCCGGCCGCGCCACCAATGTCGCGCAGCTCGTGGCGACGAGAATCATGCCGCTGTTCGATTTCGAGCGCATGACGCGCATCGCCATGGCGCGCCACTGGCGCCTCGCGACGCCCGAGCAGCAGGCGGCGCTGGTGGCGCAGTTCAGCGCGCTGCTCGTGCGCACTTACTCGGGCGCGCTCGCGGACTATCGCGGGCAGGAGCTGCAGTACCGGCCGCTGCGCGCGGCCGCGCTCGACAGCGAGGTGGTGGTGCGCTCGTTCCTGCGCCAGCCGGGCGTGGAGCCCCTGACGATCGACTACGACATGGAGAACGGCCTGGCGGGCTGGAAAGTGTTCGACGTGAAGATCGCCGGCATCAGCCTGGTGATCAGCTACCGCGAGAGCTTCGCCGCGGCGGTGCCCAGCGGCGGCATCGACGGCCTGCTCGAATCGCTCACCGAGCGCAACCGGCAGAACGATGCGCCCGCGCCGGGCGCGGCGGCGCAGCAGCTCGCGCCCGTGCTCATCATCTATTCTGGTGCACGCGCCAAGCCGTAGTCGTAGCCGCCGTGGTTGTTTCCGCGACTATGTGTGCCAACAGCCCGACACGCGGTCGTGGCGCACCGACAATGCGGTTGTGCCCCTCGGAAATCCTCCGAGACACGGTAAGCCGTCACTCGAAAGCCCATCATGAGAAGCACGTTCACCCCAAGACAAGCCGCGCTGGCCGTCGCCTGCGCGTTCGCCCTCACCTTCGTTTCCGCCAATGCCACCGCCCAGGTCGTCGACATCAACGAGAAGGCGCTGCTGGTCGATGCGCGCGGCGCGCCGGTCATGAGCAGTAGCGGCCTGTGCTGGCATACCGCCTACGGCCCGGCTCCCGAGTGGACCGCCGGCTGCCATCCGTACGTCGCCACGCCGGTCGCGCAATACGTCGCACCGGCCGCGCCGGCCGCGCAGCCCGAGCCGATCGTGGTGGCCGTCGCCGCCCCGCTGCCGGTGTACGAGAAAGTCGCTTTCGACGCCAACGTGCTGTTCGATTCCGACCGCTCCGAGCTGCGCTCGGCCGGCCGCGCCACGCTCGACGCCTTCGTCGACAAGATCGGCGGCCTGGAAGCGCAGTCGGTCCTCGCGATCGGCTACGCCGACCGCATGGGCACGGATGCCTCCAACCAGATCCTTTCCGAGGAGCGCGTCGCCACGGTGAAGGCCTATCTCGTAAGCAAAGGCGTCGAGCAGAGCCGCGTGCAGACCAGCGGCCGGGGCGAATCGCGCCCGAGCACCGTCGCCGGCGAATGCCAGGATGCCAACAACCTGAAGAACGTCGCCTGCATGCAGCCCGACCGCCACGTGTTCATCGAAATCTCGGGCACCCGGCTGGTCCAGTAGTCGCAGCGTCGACCCTCAAGGCCTTGCCCCCGCACGGCCTTCTTTTACCCAAGAAAGAGCTCCGATGACCCTCCTCAAGCACTGTTCCGCCCTCCTCATCGCCGCCGTGCTGTCCGCCGGCTGCGCCTCCACCGACACCCGGGAAAGCACCGGCGAGTACGTCGACGACACGGTCATCACCACCCGCGTGAAGTCGGCCATCTTCAACGAGCCCTCGCTCAAGGTGCTGCAGATCAACGTCGAGACCTACAAGAGCGTCGTGCAGCTGAGCGGCTTCGTCTCGACCTGGGGCGAAATGAACCGCGCCGTAAACCTCGCGCGCGACGTCAAGGGCGTGCGCTCGGTCAAGAACGACATCCAGGTCAAGTAGTGCCGCCGGGCGCTTCCTCAGCCACGAGGTAGACGAAGCGCCCGTCGGGCTCGAAGCGGCGGTGCAGACGCAGGCGCTTGTCCCGGCCGTTCCTGCAGCGTACGTGGAGATGCACCGGCCCGGCATTGCGCTCGTCCAGGATGGCGGCGACGGCGAGCGCCGCTGTGCGGCGCGAGCCCATGAGCTGCGACAGCCTCTTGCTGCGCAGCTCCTGGCGCCCGTAGCCCAGGAGTTTCGTCCACGCGGCCGTGAGCAGCTCGAGCGTGCCGTCGCCGTGTGCCCGGGCGAGCAGGACGGTGGACCCCTCGTAGGTGTGCCCGGGGCCGACGTGCACGGCCAAGGTAAAGTCGGCGGGAGAGTTCATTGTCATGCGCGCACCTTAAGCGGGGCCTCGCGTGCGATCTGTGCGTCCGCCCACCGACAGTCAGGACACCGTCAGGCCGTGCGCGCGGCCCTGCAGCCAGGCCAGGGCCTCGGGCTCGGTGCCGAACACCCAGGCATTGAAGCCCGCGGCGCGCAGGTGCTGCTGCGCCTCGCGGAACACCGCCTCGATGGCGCCGCTGCTCGCCATGAGCGCGAGCTTGAAGTCGGCGGGCACCGCCGCGTGCGCGGCCATGGTGTGCAGCGCGTCGCGCAGCGCGTAATGGCCCGGCGGGTGGTCGTCGCCTGCCTTCAGCAGGGCGCGATCGGCGCGCCTGTCCATGCACACCCGCGCGAAGGCGCCGTAGATTTCGGAAAGCTCGCCGGCGCTGCAATCGCCGAAGTCGACCCGCACGAACCCGCAGTGCTCGGTGATCCGGCTAATGGGGACCGCACATTCAGTCGGGCCAGCGCGGACTGGTGAGCTCGATGCGCCACACCGCGCCGGTGGCATGCAGCGGCCCTTCGAAGCGCACGAACGCCGGCACCTCGTCGGTGACCACCCAGGCGTGGGAATCCGCCGGCAGGCGCCCGAGCACGGCCGCGAACAGCGTGAGCCCGAGGCCCAGCTGCGGCTTGAACACGTAGTGCACCGCCGTCTTGGTGAGCTCGCCCACCAGCACCTTGTGCTCGCCCACCTGCGTCACCTCGAGCGTGATGAGGCGCGCGGCTGGCGTGAAGGCGACGATGTGCACCGTCTCGCGCGCGCCCCCGCGCGGCGTGGTCTTCACCCGGTACTTGCCGGAGGCGCGCTTCAGGGAAATCTCGGTGTCCTCCGGGTACACCGGCCCCTGCTGCAGCAGCCGGTAGCTTTGCAGCGTGAACACGCCTTCCTGGCTGAACACCACCGTCTCGTCGAGCAGCGAGCCGTCCTTGAAGCGGAACACCATGCGGCTTTCGACTTCCGCGCGGCGCACTTTCTGCAGCAGGTCGCCCGAGGCGATCAGCACGCCCTCGACGGTGCGCAGCACGAGGAAGCCGTGCGTGACGCCCTCGACGAAGCGCACAGGCACCGGTTCGGCCGCGGCGAAGAGCGGCCAAAGGAGCGCGGCGAGAAGGAGCGGCCAGAGGCGCCTAGCCAGTGGCGGCTCCGCGGCGCGGCACTTCGGCCATCAGTCGGCTGAACTCGTTTTTCACCACGGCGTAGCATTCGCAGGCGCGCTTCTCGAGCCCGGCGCGGTCGAGCACCGAGATATGGCCGCGGCGGTTGCTGAGCAGGCCGGCATCGCGCAGCCTGCCGGCCACCTCGGTGATGCCTTCGCGGCGCACGCCGAGCATGCTGGCGACCAGCTCCTGCGTCATGACGAGCTGGCCGGAGCGCACCCGGTCCATGGTGGCGAGCAGCCAGCGGCACAGCTGCTGCTCCACCGAGTGGTGCCGGTTGCACACCGCGGTCTGCGAGATCTGGGTCATGAGTGCCTGGGTGTAGCGCAGCAGCACGCCCTGCAGGGCGCCGGGGGCCTTGAACGCCTGCTCCAGCACGCGCCGCTCCAGCCGGTAGCCCTGGCCTCCGGTCTGCACCACCGCCGAGCTGGGCGTGGTGCCCCCGCCCATGAAAAGCGAGATGCCGACCACGCCCTCGTTGCCCACGCCGGCGTGCTCGGCCGAGGCGCCCGAGGCCATCACGTACTGCAGGGAGACGATGGCGGTGGTGGGGAAATAGCCGTGCTGCAGCTGGCCGCCGGGCTCGTAGAGCATGTCGCCGAGCGGCATGGCGACGAGCTCGAGCCGCGGCGCGAGGTGCGCGAGCTCCGCCGCGGGCAGCGCGGCGAGCAGGAGATTGTCTTGCGGTTGGCGGGCCATGGGGCTAGACCGCTGCGAGCTCCACGCCCACGCCGCGGTAGCCGATGAAGCGCGACATCCGGTTGAACATGGGCTCGCCGCTGACCTGGAAGCGCTGCTCGCTGCCGTCGGGGTTGACACGGCTGAAGACGAAGTCGAGGAACGGCTGGCGCGCCGCGATGGTGTCCTGCAGCTGCCGCCGCTGCCCCTCATTCCAGCCGTCGGCCTGCGCGGCCTGCGCGCCTTCCAGCGGATCCACGCGGATGCCGAGCATCTCGAGCACCGGACCGGAGACCTTGATGAACTGGCCGTGCTCGTCCTGCTCCCAGTACCAGTCCGAGGCGAGCTCGGTCAGGCTGCGATAGCGCGCCTCGCTCTCGCGCAGCTCGGCGGTGCGCTCCTCCACCTTGCGCTCGAGCTCCAGGTTGTGCTCGCCCAGGCGCTTGTAGAGCAGCCGCACTTCCAGCATGTTGCGGATGCGCGTCTTGACTTCCAGCAGGTCGAAGGGCTTGCTCACGAAATCGCGCGCGCCAGCCTGCAGGGCGCGCAGCTTGTGGCCGGGCTGGGCGGTGATGACCAGCACCGGCAGGTAGTCGTCGCTGAGGTTGGTCTTCAGGCCTTCCATCACCTGGAAGCCGTCCATGCCGGGCATCTGCAGGTCGAGCAGGATGAGGTCGTAGGCGTGCGCGCGATGCAGCGCGCACACCTCGTGCGGGTCCAGGGTGGTGCTCACCTGAGAATAGCCGGCTTCGCGCAGCATCTGCTCGAGCAGGAGCACGTTGGCCTCCTGGTCGTCGACGATGAGCACGCGGGCTTCGAGGATTTGCGATTCGGGCAGGGTCATGCAGGGGCCTTGTCGGTAAGTAGACGCGCGGAAGCTTGCAGCGCCGCGTCGAGCGCCTGCATGAACAGGCCCACCTTGATCGGCTTGGTGAGGTAACTGAAAAAGCCCGCCTCCAGGCTTTCCTCGATGTCGCGCGGTGCGGCGATGGCGCTGAGCGCGATGATCGGGATGTGCGCGGTGACGGGGTCGGCGTGCAGGATCTTCATGGCCTCGATGCCGCTGATGCCGGGGAGGTTGATGTCCATCAGGATGACCTCGGGCAGGTAGGCGCGCGCGAACTCGACCCCCAGGCTGCCGTCGGCCGCGCTCAGCAGGCGCAGGTCGGCGCGGCGCGCGATGAGCTCCTCGACGAGCTCGAGGTTGGCCGGGTTGTCCTCCACGTAGAGCACGGTGCGCGGCTGCGCGCCTGCGGGCACTCGGCGCGCCGGGACGGAGCGCGCGGCATCCGGGAACAGGAGCTGCGGCGCGCTCGCCGGGTTGAGCTCGACCCAGAACACGCTGCCGGTGCCGACCGCGCTGTCGGCGCCGATGGTGCCGCCCATCAGCTCCACCAGGCGCCGGGTCACCACCAGGCCGATGCCGGTGCCTTCTTCGGTGCCGGCTTCCTTGCCCAGTCGGTTGAACGGCTGGAACAGCTGCGCCAGCTGCTCGGGCGCGAGCCCGGCGCCGGTGTCGCGCACGCTGATGCGCACGCGCTCGGGCGAGGGCAGGGTGCACTCCACCGTCACCGCGCCCTGCGGCCGGTTGTACTTGATGGCGTTGAACAGCAGGTTGATCAGCACCTGCTTGAAGCGCGTGCGATCGGCCTGGATGTATTGCGGCAGCTCGAAGCGCGGAAACGTCATGGCGATGCCGCGCTTGTGCGCCTGCGGCTCGATCATCGTGCGGCACTCGAGCATCACCTCTACCAGCGAGACCGGCTCGCGCGACAGCGTCACCTTGCCCGACTCGATCAGCGCGAGGTCCAGCACCTCGTTGATCAGCTCGAGGAGATACCAGCCGGCCTTCAGGATCTGCTCGAGGTTGCGCCGCTGGGAAGGCGTGGGCGGCGGCACGCCGGTCTCCATGAGCTGGGCGAAGCCCAGGATGGCGTTGAGCGGCGTGCGCAGCTCGTGGCTCATGCTGGAGAGGAAGTCGGTTTTGGCGCGGTTCGCCTTCTCCGCTGCGGCCATCGCCTCGTTCAGCTTCGACTCGACGAGCTTTCTCACCGAGTTGTCGGTGCCGATCAGCAGGTAGCCGATGATGCGGTGGTCGCCGTCGCGCAGCGCCGTGACGGACACGATCGCCGGAAAGCGGCTGCCGTCCTTGCGGATATAGGTGAGCTCGTAGTTGTCCTCGATCTCGCGCGAGGCCTTGAAGGCGAGCGCCTCGAAGCCCGGCGCGATCGGCGTGCCGAGCTCGAGGGTCAGGGCCGCGGCGCGCGCCTCGACCTCCTGCGGGTCGTGGATGTCGCTCGGGCTGATGCGGTTGACCACTTCGGCCGCGCGGTAGCCCAGCATGCGCTCGGCGCCGACGTTGAACAGCTGGATGACGCCTTTCTCGTCGGTGGCGATGATGGAAAAGCGCGCGCTCGTGAAGATCGCGTCCTGCAGGGCTGCGGTTCCAAGGAGGCTCATGTTGCTTTCGCGGGGGCGAGCGCCGCTCATAGACGGAGCGCGGCCGGTTTGCGGACAGGGATTCGATGCTACGGGGAAGGCGCCGCGGCGTATGTGCGGTGCCGTACATCGACTGTCGGAATAGACGGAGGAAAGCCGCTAAGTGTGTCGGCGCACAGACCTTTGCTGCGCTGCAGCGCATAGTGTGCCACTGAGATCGAAATCGAGGCAGCCGACCCGCTGCCGAAAAGTGCGGAAAGGATTCATATGAACTGGGATCGCATCGAAGGCAACTGGAACCAATACAAGGGCAGCGCCCGGCAGCAATGGGGCAAGCTCACCGACGACCAGCTCAGCGTGACCTCCGGCAAGCGCGACGTGCTCGTGGGCAAGATCCAGGAAGCGTACGGCATCTCCAAGGACGAAGCCGAGAAGCAGATGAGCGCCTGGCAGAGTTCGCAGAAGGACACTAAGTAAGCGGAAGCGGCCGGCGCGGACTTTCCGTGTCGGCCGGCGCACCCTTGAAGGAATCGCCATGAACACCGAGACTTTCCGGGCGTACAGCACCCGGCTGAACCTGCTTTACGCGCGCTACGCCGAAAGCCTGTGCGCGGCCTTCCTGCCGAGCGCGCCGCGTGCAGTGCGCGTGCGCGCCGAGCAGCCCGAGCATCGCTGGGAGGACGAGGGCGGCAAGCCGAAGTAGCGGTAGCGCAGGTCCCGCTACTGGAAGTATATACAGCTATCGCCTATAGTCGCGGCGATGGCGACTGCGGCATTCGACAAGCTTAACCCGCGCCAGCGCGAGGCCGCGACCTGCGGCGCAGCGCCGCTGCTCATCGTCGCCGGGGCGGGCACCGGCAAGACCAATACGCTCGCGCACCGCGTGGCGCACTTCATCCTGCAGGGCGCGAGCCCCGAGCGCATCCTGCTGCTGACCTTTACGCGCCGCGCGGCGCTGGAGATGACCCGGCGCGCGCAGCGCATCGTCGGCGAGGTCATGAAGGAGGTAAGGCTGCCCTGGTCGGGCACCTTCCACTCGGTGGCGAACCGCCTCATCCGGCGCCACTGCAGGGCGCTCGGCCTGGGCGAGAGCTTCAGCGTGCTCGACCGCGGCGACGCGGCCGACCTCATGGATCTCGTGCGCCACGAGCGCGGCCTGTCGAAGGCGGAAAAGCGCTTCCCGCGCAAGGACACGTGCCTTGCCATCTACTCGCACCGCGTGAACACGCAGCGCCCGCTCGCCGATACGCTGCAGGAGCAGTTCCCCTGGTGCGCGGAGTGGGCGCAGGAGCTGAACGACCTTTTCAAGGCTTATGTCGAGCGAAAGCTCGCCCACCAGGCGCTCGACTACGACGACCTCCTCCTCTACTGGCACGCGATGATGGCCGAGCCCGCCCTCGCCGCCGAGATCGGCGCGCAGTTCGACCACGTGCTGGTGGATGAGTACCAGGACACCAACGTGTTGCAGGCGGAGATCCTGAAAGGCCTGCGGCCTGCGGGCGCCGGCCTCACCGTGGTGGGCGACGAGGCGCAGGCGATCTACTCGTTCCGCGCGGCGAGCGTGGAGAACATCCGCGGCTTTCCCGGGCAGTTCGCCGGCACGCAGGTGATTGCGCTGGAGGAGAACTACCGCTCGACGCAGCAGGTGCTGGATGCCGCGAACGCGCTGATGGGCAAGCAGCTTTATTCCAAAAGCAAAGCCGGCGCCAAGCCGCACTACGTCACCGTGGCCGACGACGAGGCGCAGGCGCACTATGTGGTGAAGCAGGTGCTGGAGGCGCGCGAGCGCGGCGTGCTGCTGCGGCGCCAGGCGGTGCTGTTTCGCAGCTCGCACCATTCGGACATGCTGGAGCTGGAGCTCGTGCGCCGCAACGTCCCCTACGTGAAGTACGGCGGCCTCAAGTTCCTCGAGGCGGCGCACGTCAAGGACCTCCTCGCCGTGCTGCGCTGGGCCGACAACCCGAAGAACCGCATCGCCGCGTTCCGCGCGCTGCAGCTCGAGCCCGGCGTCGGGCCGGCCACCGCGGAGCGCATCTTCACGCGCTTCGAGGCGCAGGGCTTTTCCTGGCTGGCCTTGAAGACCGGCTCTCCCGGTTTCGATGACCTGATGATTTTTCTGGGGAATGGGAAATGGGAAGGCCAGCTGCAGCGCGTGCGCGAGTGGTACCAGCCGCATCTGGAGCGCGTCTACGACGCCGCGCAGGTGCGCGCGGGCGACTTGGTGCAGCTCGAGCG